>JAYSPO010000976.1:0-13695 GCA_043722015.1 Candidatus Kuenenia sp.
TGCGTCCGATTCGCAGGCTCCTTGATTTGCATCGCGGATTATCAGGAAATCAACTTTCATACCCACTCGAATACACCCACTAAATTCCGAGAAGAACCGAATTGTGCCACATGAATTGTGCCGCCTCGCTGATTGTCGTTCAGTCCCATGCAACGAGGCTGATCGTGGAACTCTGTCTCGGTAGATGAATGTCGATTGACAAATGCTCATCACGGCGGAGCGTGATGGCTACTGTGGGTTGCGGGCAAAGCCCGCGCTGGGTTCTCGGTGGAGTACAGGCGTCAGCCCGGCTGCGACTTGCCCGGACTGCTGAAGCCTGTACTCCAGCGATTGAGAGAATTATTTACTGTCGGGTGGAATTGGGGGCTTTCGTTGCGGTGGACGGGCCGCTGGTGGTTCGGTCGGTTGTTCCGCTGGTCGTTGTTGTTGAGCGGGTGGACGCGGGGCAGTTGGTTTTGCCGCCGGTGGCAGAGCTCCCGGTGGTGTTCCACCTGTGGCCGGTGGGGCGGGTCGCGCCGCAGGTGGACGCGGAGCCGCAGGACGCGGAACCGCAACAGGCGCTGAGGATGATGCACCGCTCCCATCTTCCGTCGCCGGCCGAGGCCGTGGTTTGGAAGCAGCCTGACTATCTGCCGCCCCGGGTGACGGAGCCGTTGGTGCCGCCGGTTTGGTTCGCGGAGCAACCGCAGGACTTGCTGCGCGAGTTGCTGCTGCGGCAGCTGTCGGTCGCGGAGCAGCCTTTTGCTTCGGCGCGGTGGCGACGGCTACCAGTCCGGAAAAATCCAATCCAGGCGCCGGATCGTCACCAGGATCCGGAAACATGCCTGCAAGACTGCCGCCTTCCTGGTTGCTCATTGCCAGCCCCGAAAACTTTGGCGCCTTCTCGGAGCCCGGGATCGTTGGCCGTCTGCTCGGTCTCCGCATGAAGAAGAACATTCCTCCGGCGATCCCGATCGACAGACACGTAATCAACGCCCCCAACAGCAAACCGTTTCCGCCGGATTCTTCGGGCTTTGTCACGGTTGTCGCGTCACTCACAGCGGGAGTTCCATTCGTCGTGTCATCAACAACTTCAGGTTCCGCGACCGCTCCGCCAGCGCCGGACGCACGCTCAAGAGGAACCGGTGCGTCGCCCTTATCCGCCTGCAAATCCTGATACAGTCGGTCGAACTTCGCGAAAGATGCATCATCCAGATCCCGATACACCTGCACAAAACTTGTCACTTCCGCCAATGCGGAATTCAGCTGCTTGTCACTATCCGGAGCGTCTGTTTTCGCATAACGACGGCGACTATTGGTCAGTTGATAACGGGCATCTACAAATCGTTCCCGCATTTCCGTTGTCGGAGTGCGCTGCAATGACTGCTGCAATTTTCGCGTCATCAATGACCAGCCCCAGACGTGTCCGGCTTTACCGTCCGGCGTCTTGATTCCCTGAATCGCATCCAGCAGCTTTGCCGGCTCACTCTCCGATCCCCAGTCGCTCAGCACATGAGCTACTTCAAACTGCGCGTCCAGTGCGTTCGGATTCGATTTCAGAATTTCATCACACATGCGGAACGCTTCATCAAATTGCTTCTGCTGGCGTCGGCAGCGAGCCAGCCGCAATTGCACGGCCGTACGATTCCCCTCAGTCGCCAGTCCACCGGTAATAATTTCGTTGTATGCATCGGCAGCTTTGGCATAGTAGGCAGCCGATGCAATCGGATCGGTGGCCACGCCCTGACCGAGGCCAAAGTATGTTTCACCGATCCACAGCAATGAGTTGTAGTCTGACTTATTCCGCGATTCGTAGACTTTCAGCAGAAACTTTTCGAACGAATCACGGGTCTGTGCCAGACGCTCGTTGTCGCCCGATAGTTTCAGGCGTTTGAGTTCTTCCTGCAATTCCAGACCCAATTGAGTGTACACGGCCAGGATATTCTGCCCTCCGACGTTTTCCAGCTGCGTCATCACAGCCAAAGCCTGCTCGATCTGCTGAGTCCCCACGTAAGCACGCAGCAGCAGTCGAAATGTCAGTCCCGCAAACGACTTGCTCTGAATCCCATCCTCGGGCCTTGCTTCGCCATCAGCCACTTGAATTGCAGCCACGACTGAGTTTGCTTCGCCATTCGTCAGACGTCCGATTGTTCCCTGAAAATCTCCATCCAGATTCATGATGCTGGCAAGTGAAACTTCTGCTGCGACGACTTCGTCGGACGGCTTAGCATCCGGACTGACCTTGTTACGCGCGATCTGAATTCCCTGTGTCAACAGGTTGCGTGCTTCGGCTTTCCATGTCTGCATTTCCGCAGGCGGCGTGTTTGCGCCTTCCGGATCTTCTGCCGCGGCGGAAGCTTTCTGCGTCCATGCGGCCCAGTACGACTGACCGGCGCTGACCCGAGCTGATGCATACTGCGGATCGGTGTCCGGTACTTCCAGATACCATTTTGCCGCTTCCAGCGGTTCATTCATGGTGCGGTAGACGGTCGCAAGTCGCATCCGGGCTTCACCACCGCGACTGGACTGCGGATAGAGTTCCAGAATCTTCTGACACACATCCTTCAACGCTCGGGTTTCAAAATCACGATCCCGACCCGGTGCCATGTTCCATGCGGAAACTGCTGCCGCCATCGCAATCTCCGTGGCATTCAACGCTGTGTCCGGATCCGCTGCACGATCATGAATCATGCAGTGCCGGGCCAGGATCATGGAGTCCAGCGGGCGTCCCAGTTTCAGCATCACAAAACTCTGCAGATACCTCGCCTGAGCTACGGCTTTCACGTCACTGTCCGGATCCCGCAGGTCCAGCGCCATCTGCAACAATCGGCCGACTTCATGGAGATGCGCTTCGAGGGCGGCTTTCTTCTGCGCCCTGACATTCTCATCCGCCGCAGCGGTTACGTCGTCGCTCAACGCCTGAATCTGAGCGATCATGTTACGGGCACGCTCAAAGGCGGTGGCGAAATCTTTTGGTTCTTTATCCTTGTCGCCCAGAGCGGCTTTAATGCGCCGACTCATCGCGCTCGCTGGTTCACGGAACGGTCCCTGATATCGTCCAACTGTTGTCGCATCATTCAGAGCGACGCGGAGTGTTGCTTCACGATCATTTTCAGAAATTTCACGGGCAGCACCCAGTTTTTCGGCGGCGATCGCACGCTCCCATAAAATCCCGAGTCCGTAGGGAGTAGCCATCTTTGCCTTGTTCGCCTGCAGCCAGATCGTGGCTTCCTGCACCACGAGTTGATGGTCATTTCGCTGTGGGTCATTCAGGCAAATCAGGCGATAATGCAACGCAATTCCCTTGAGCAATTCGACGGAATCGCTTTCCGACGTATGCCCCAGCATTTCATTGTAAATCCCCAGCGCGCGGCTGAGGTCATCCTGTTCCTGAAAGCACTTGCCCATCATCAAGCGGGCATGCAGACCGATCTGATTGGTGCGGTACCGCGTGTGAAGTGCTTCGTACAAACCGGCGGCGGTGATCAGCGTGTTCTTGCGTTCTTCGGTCCCCTTATCAAACGTCTGACCACGCTCATAAGTGCAGCGAATCAGATTGAACCAGGCTCGCAGATACTTTGCTTCAACGTCCTGCCTGGCGTTATACTGATCTTCGTCCTTTGTTTTGTCGATGAAGTTCGGGAATGCATCGAAGGCAGCTTTGTACTGGTCGTTCGCTGTCTGATAAATCACCTGACCTTCATCAATCAGCTTCCGTGCGGCAAGTTGAAATTCGGTACGCTTCTCTGGTGACTCGGCACCTTCCATCTGCCAGATCAGTGTGCGAGCGCGTTCCAGCAACAGTTCACCCAGCATCGAATTCGCAAACGCCGCCTGCGGATGAGCACTGTGAGCGCTGGTGAATTTTTGCAGGGCCTCTTTCGCCTGCTGCAGATACAGATCGCGATCTTCCGGGACACGCGACGATGCTCCCATCGCCTGCAATGTCTTCGCACGTTCCAGATCAATCAGATCGCGAATCGCTGCGGACAGTTCTGTTCGTTGCTGAGCCACGTCCAGGTATTCCAGAGCCGTATCGAAATACTGTCGTTCGCGCAAACCTTCCACGAATTCCAGCACGGGTTCTTCGGCAACGACAACGCCGGAATTCACCAGCCACAGCCCAGCGATCAATCCTGTACAGAACGCGCAGGAAGCAGCACGCACCCTGCCCACAAGTTGAATGCTCGCGCGGGTGAGGCGTGAGATAAGCGTGGTCAGTATTTGTGAACTGTCCATGCAGAATCCTTTGTCGAACAGAATTCGACATTGTCAGAAAAGTAATGCCGAAAGAAAACACTCAGATAGAATCGTGCGAGCGCAGGAGAACAGCATATTGACAAAATGACGTGCCTGCAACAATTGAGTTGTGCAGCGGAATCAGTTAATCCAGCAGCAGATCCTTTTGCCAGAAAGAACCTTGGCTGCCGTGCTGAGTCCCGCGACCAAATATCGCAATGTTAAGGGCGAATCGGACACGTGCCGATTCAGGCTTCGCTCGAAAGTTCAGCCCGGCAGGCTGACTATTGCCCGACAGACTCAGAGAATTTGAAAAAGTCCAGCTTCACCAAAGGCTTGACAGTACCCACATTGCGAGTGTTTGGACGCTCAAACGCATAGGCAATCACTGCTCCGGAAGACAGTTCTCCCACATAAATCACTCCGTACGAAGGCTGCACGCCACCTTGAACGGGCAGATTCAAAATCCCGGAAACGATGGCATACTTAGGCTCGGGCGTCTCTGCAGACGTCTGGAAATCCGCTGCCACGTTGTGCTGAAAACGGTATTTGAATTTGCCGGTCGTATTTAAAAGGACGCCGCCTGTAATGACGCCGGTCAGGTGATTCAATACGAATATCCCTTCCGCTTCCCCTACCTCAGACAGAGGCACTGAGACCATCGTAAACTTATCATTTCCGTTGGCCATGCCGGCTTTGATTTCGGGTTGCGGCCAGAAATACGCGCTCGCTCCCATGACAATTGCCCCGGCTGCGAACATCATTGTGGAACGCAGAATGTGTTTTCTCATAAACTCGCCTTTGCGTTTTGCTGGATATCCTGGCATCAGAACAGTGACGATGCCCACCGGAATGATCATACTCATCTGACTGCCGGACGACCAGACTCGCGACGTGTGATCTTGTAAGGACTTGCCTGCATTTTGGTTTTCCGTCACTATTCCTTTCCAAATCCACGTAAATCACAACCAGCAAACCATGTCTTCCAAACCGAAAAACACCGAAACCTGTATCTGGTCTTCGATCCGCGAACGAGCGTCTGAACGAGCCAGCTCGGAACCGATGCTCGCTAGTTTTCTGCATGCTACGGTACTCAACCACGAGCGATTCGAAGACGCCGTGAGCTATCACCTTGCGGGCAAACTGGCATCCAGCACATTGTCGGCCATGCAACTGCGTGAGATTATTCTGGACGCGATGCAGAAAGATCCCTCAATCGCCGATGCGATTTGCGCTGACATTCGCGCCGTCCGGGAACGCGACCCGGCCGTGACGTGCAACCTTGTGCCGCTCTTGTTTCTGAAAGGCGTGCATGCCCTCATCGGCTATCGCATCGCGCACTGGTTATGGGGCGAAGGACGTGAACTGCTGGCGCTGTTTCTGCAAAACAGAATGTCAGAAGCGTTCGGCGTCGATATTCATCCGGCGGCCAGAATCGGACGCGGCATTCTGATGGACCATGCAACCTCCATTGTGATCGGCGAGACTGCCGTGATTGAAGACGATGTCTCGCTGCTGCATGAAGTCACGCTGGGCGGCACCGGAAAATCCTCCGGTGATCGTCATCCCAAGGTCCGCCGTGGAGTCCTGATCGGTGCCGGCGCAAAAATACTGGGCAACGTCGAAATTGGTGCAGGCGCGAAAGTCGGGGCGGGCAGCGTCGTGCTGAAAAATGTCCCGCCACATTGCACTGTCGCGGGTGTCCCGGCCGTCGTCGTCGGAAAACCATGCACGGAAAACCCCTCGCTCGACATGAACCACGAAATCACCGCCGGCGATTCAATCTAACGTCCGTTCATCCTTCATCCTTCTGCCTTTCAAACATGCCCATCGACCTGTTGACATCCCCTCACTGGAAAGCTGAACATCTCGGCCTGCCGATGCCCGATTCGCCACATGCCGTTTCGGTTGCGTTGCCATTGTGGGAACATAACATCAAATATGAAGAAGGCGATGCCGAAGTCGTCAACCGTTTACAGGCTGCGTATCCCCGATTCTGTCTGCATCCTTATGTCCGGCGCTTGTGCCACGAAGTCTTTGGTGCCGAGAACGCAGGGCTGATTTTCCCGAGCACGGCGGCAGCTCAGCGAGCGGTTGACTACGTCGTGTGGCGCGGCGGGCGGAGTGCGCGACTTGTGGCAATCACAAATCAGACGGCCTGTGGTGTCGCGATCGCACCGGACGAGTTTTCACGACTCCGCGAATATTGGCAACATGCCGGCGAAGTCCTGACCTCGCGCGCGGCAGAGTTGATTCTGAACGGCCAGTCTGTGAAAAGTACCGAAACGCCGGCGCGCCAAACCGTGCGTCGGCGATTGCGGGATTTAAGAACCAACTCGGGGTCTGAAATCTGGCTGTATCCCTGCGGCATGGCGGCGATCGCTGCCGTGTGGCGTGCCGTGCGACAGCACGATTCAACGAATCCGAGTGTGCAGTTTGGATTCCCGTACGTCGATACACTCAAGATCCAGCAACGCTTTGCTCCGGCGGATGTACGATTCTATCCCGTCGGTAATCGCGACGAACTTCAGCAACTTGCAGAGTTGCTCAACACACAGAAGATCGCGGCCGTGTTGTGTGAATCCACCACGAATCCATTGTTGACGTCACTTGATCTGCAGACCCTGCGGCAGCTTGCGGACAAACATGAATTTCTGCTGGTGATTGATGACACGCTGGCCGCCTGCATCAATCACGACGTGCTGCCTTTTGCCGATGTGGTCGTGACGAGTCTGACAAAATATTTCAGCGGTTACGGTGATGTGCTTGCAGGTTCCGTAACGCTGAACCCGGCCAGCCGACACGCGGACTGGCTGCGATCAGGACTGGCTGACAACTTCGAAGAACTGTTGATCGATGCCGACGTGGAGATTCTGGAAAGAAACTCGCGGGACGTCCGAGCTCGCGTCGAAACCATGAACCGCAATGCGAATCAACTGGCTCGTTGGCTGACTGAGCAACCGCAGATTGAAACAGTGTATCATCCGAGCCTTGACACGCCGCGATTCGACTGGATGAATGAGCATTCGACCGATCACAACGGCGGACTCTTATCAATCGTGCTGAAGACCCCGTCCGTGACAACACCGGTTGTGTTTGACCATCTCGCAATCTGCAAAGGCCCGAATCTGGGGACAAATTTCACGCTTTGCTGTCCCTACACAATCCTGGCGCACTTCACAGAGCTGGATTTCGTCGAACAGTGTGGCGTCTCCCGCTGGTTGCTGCGAATCAGCGTCGGCACTGAACCGATCGAAGAACTGAAACGTCGCTTTGAACACGCGCTTCATTACGCGTGAAGTATCGACATCCGCCGTCATGCCATGTTGCGCGGGCACACGCGAACTATGCCCGGATCGCTGCGTCAGATTCCGACTGATCGGCATCAACCGGGGTGGGCCGTCGCATGATGATTGTCCATGTGTATTCCAATCCGGGATTGTCTGCCGACGAGCGAACAAAGCGGCTGATGACAGCTGCGATCAGGAAACTTGCGAGATAGGGCACGGCCGTCGTCAGGGTAATCGTCGGCTGATAACTCGTTCCGAACAGGATCTGCCAGTAGCTCCAGAAGAAGGAAATGACCACGCTGCAGCCGACGGCAATCTTGACGACACGACCGTCACACTTCAGAAACATTCCAATCAGAAACAGCGACGCCAGTGGCCCAAGAAACATGTTGAAAGCCGGAGCCATCAGGTCAAAAATATTACGGTCCGAATGCTGGGCGAGGTATGCAACACCGATCGCCAGTGATGTCACGATAAGTCCGATGGCGGCGGATAGAAAACGGGCGAATCCGACGTCGGTCAGGATCGGCTTCCGATGGGGACGAAGTCGACCGTACAAATCGCCCGCAAACACCGCACTGATGCTGTTGACACCGGAGACAAGTGTCTGCATCACATCGCATACGAGGACTGCAAGAATGACTCCACCGATACCGGCAGGCAACTGGTGGGCAAAGAAATGGGGCAGAACTTTATCTCCCTGCTTCACGATGATGTGGCCGTTCTCAGCGACAAAAATCCCCTCGGGAAGATATGTGGGGTGCTGCAGATAGAAGGCAAGCAAAGCCAGTCCGCAGAATGCCAGGAGCACGCCGATCGTCACATCGGTGACAGCCGCGACGAGGTAGCTTCGTCTGGCTGATTTCAGTGAGGTCGTGGAAAAGTAGCGTTGCAGCACAACCTGATCAGAACCATGGGTGCAGATGACCCAGAAGAAATTCAGCAACGCGGCGGTGAAAACCGTCATGCGGACCGTAGGATCCAGGCTGAACAGAATGGGTTTCGTGTGTCCTGATGAGTTCTCGGCGGCAATGTTCCACCATTCCACGGGGCCGGTCCCTGTCGTCCAGACAACGTAACCCAGCGTCACGACCGTTCCACCAAACAGCATCACGGACTGCAGCACATCGTTCCAGATGGCCGCTCGGAATCCTCCCACGCTGCCGTAGACGGTCGCTGAGAGCCCGACCGAAACAATAATCCAGTACAGAAAAGAGGCGCGCATCATGGTCGGTTCGGCGGCCGTGGGATCAAGCCACTTTGCAATTGGATCAATTGTGTCAGCCGGAATCAGCGTTGCCACCATCTGGGTCAGTGCCAATGATCCGACATACGTGACCATCGACATCCAGCCCAATCGCAGCAGCAGGAACAACAGACTTCCGATGATGCGGGTCTGAACGTCAAACCGTCGCTCCAGATACTCATAGGCGCTGGTGAACTTCAGCCGCATGAAGAAGGGAACCCAGACGAACAGCACGACCGACATGCTGAGCGGCAGTGCCAGATACTGGGCAAACATGGTGACACCGTTCTTGATCATTTCGCCGGGGACACCCATGTACGAAATGCTGGACATCAAGGTTGCCAACACGCTCAGACCCACAGCCATCCACGGCATGCGACGACTACCGAGAAAGAACTCGCTGGTGTTGGCCTGTCGCCGTGACGACCAGATCACAATTCCCATCGTGACCAACAGATAAATGCCCACGGCCAGAAAATCAATCCACTGCAGGCCGTCCCGAGGGGCCGGTGCCGTGCGCGTGGTGGCCACAACTACATCGACGAGATCGGTCGTTCGGGTCATGCGGCACTTTGGACGAAGTGAGTAGAGTTGAATTAGCAGCACCAGTCATTGGTTGCCGACAAACCACCAGCCTTCCTGCGATTGGGGAAGAGTAACAGCTTGAAAGCCCGCGAAGCAATCAACAGACGTCCTGTGATGGAACGCATGTGAATCAGGGAACGGTATCTCTGAGCCATTGGGTCCCAGTGAAGCGTCTCAATGTCGATAGGAAATCCCGTATCGATTGCATCCGCAAAGCAGTGAACCGATGATTTCAGGCAACCGCGAAGTGCCGCCAGGAGGCGTCACGGATTCGGCCGACTCTTTGAGAGCATCAATGTCATCTCCTGCTTCGTCGGGCCAACACGATCTTCATGGCCCGTCCTCTTCTGACTCCCATACCGTGAATCCGGCTCACCAGTCTTTCTGGCTCTGGGTCCTGTGCCTGACCGGAGTCGATTATTTCAGTACGCTGGCCTATCAGCCATCCATTGCCATCACCAGCGCCGGGCGGCTGGCACCGGTCGCCACAATTCTGCTGGTGCTGGTGACGATTTTCGGAGCCGTGCCGATCTATTGCCGCGTCGCAAAGTCATCCCCTCACGGCCAGGGCTCGATCGCCATGCTGCAGCAACTGATGCGTGGCTGGTCAGGCAAGTTTATGGTCCTCACGTTACTGGGCTTCGCCGCCACGGACTTCGTGATCACAATCACTTTGTCTGCGGCAGACGCGGCGAAGCATCTGATGGAAAATCCTCTCTTCCATCATGTTCCGTCGTTCCTCCACAGCCAGATCGGAATCACAATGGCCATGATCATGGCTTTAGGCGCATTGTTTCTGAAGGGCGTGCGTGAAGTCATCGGTGTCGCGGTTGTGATTGTCGCTGTCTATCTCGCCATGAATCTGATTGTCCTCTCAGGCGGGCTGGTAACGCTGGTTCAGCAGCCACATTATGTGTCGGACTGGTGGGACAAGGTCAGTTCTGGCGACGTGGGAATAGATGGTCATACTTCCGACCACGAAGTTGCCCATGGGAACGAGAACGGAGCGTCAACTGCTGCAGATACAGCAGGTGCTGCGTCACTCATTCCTTTGACATGGTACTCCGGCCTCTTCATGAGTGCTCTGCTTTTTCCGAAGCTTGCTTTGGGATTGAGTGGTTTTGAAACGGGTGTCGCCGTGATGCCACAGATTCGAGGAGAAGCCTCCGATACTGAAGATCACCCGGACGGTCGTATCAAACGCACGCAATGGCTGTTGAAGACGTCGGCACTGATCATGTCGGTAATGCTGATCGGTTCATCGATGATCGTGACGACGCTGATTCCGCTCGAAGCTCTGGCACGTGGAGGTCCGGCATATGAACGTGCGCTCGCGTATCTGGCACACGGAGAAGGTGGTCTCAAACTGTGGCCGTTCTTCGGCGAAGTGTTCGGCACAATGTACGACGCCAGCACCATCGCCATTCTGTGTTTCGCTGGGGCCAGCGCGCTGTCAGGACTGTTGCATCTGATCCCGCGCTACCTGCCAAAATTCGGGATGGCGCCGGATTGGGTCGCGGCAACGAGGCCGCTGGTCTGTGTCATCATCGGCGTCTGTATTGTCGTGACACTGATTTTTCGGGCATCCGTTGAAGAGCAGGGCGCCGCCTATGCAACGGGCGTGATGGTTCTGATTCTTAGCGCCTGTGTGGCGGTTATGATTGAACGATTTCGAGAGAGAACTGGATCGACAGCGAGCCGCATTCCCTGGTGGACAGTCATTATTACGCTGGTGTTCCTCTACACCGCGGTCGACATCATGATCGGGAAATCCGAAGGTCTGATTATTTCGATGTTCTTTATCGGGGCGATCATGGGCGTTTCGATCGTTTCACGATGCGTTCGTAGTGATGAGTTACGAGTGGTTCGCTTCCAGTTCGCGAACAATGAGTCAAAATTCCGCTGGAACACCCTGCAGCACCTGGAAATTCCCGTGCTGGCTCCGCACCGACCGGGCGGTAGAACATTGGACGAAAAAGAACAGGAGCTCCGGATTTGGCATCATCTTGCCGATGAGATCCCTGTCGTGTTCGTGGAAATCTCGCTGGGCGACACCAGCGACTTTTTTCAGGAACCTATGCTCGATATTCGCCACGAAGGTGGCCGTTATATCATTCGCGTGAGTCACTGTACGTCTATTGCACCCGCCATCGCGGCGCTGGCATTGTCACTGACTGGGCAGACCCAGCCTCTTGAAATTCACTTTGGATGGTCAGAGGAAAGTCCTCTGAAAATGAATCTTGGCTTCCTGCTGTTTGGCGAAGGGAATATCCCTTTTCTCGTAAAGGAACTGCTGCTGGACGAGCAACCGGATGAACATCTGAGACCCAGGGTGATTATTGGGTAATGCATGCATTGTGCCTGGAAAAGGGGTCAGCCTATTTTTGTTTCACATGGGCAAATCGATCTCGGAAGGCCTGGGACTCGTCGGCTGTTGTAACCCACAGAAATAATTTTCCCGCCTCATCAACACGGACGTCGAAACCAAGTTCCAGTTTATCACCAACGGCCGTCAGGAGTCGCGCGGGTGAGATGCGATCGTCCTTGCGTGTGTACCTGAGCGTGTTGATATCCAGGCCTTTCGCCGTCAATGCATACGCAGAGGAAAAATGAGATACTCCGATCTTCTCGGAGATTGCACCAACCAGCACGCTCACTTCAACATCTTCCACATCGAGCGGAATGGCGCGAAGATATGTGGGCAATATCTCGCTGAAGGATTGTGCGGGCTTCCAGCCGATCGGCCAGAGATTGTTCGATTCATGACCGCGATCGATTTCCATATCATACTGCCCCGGTGCCACATATCTGGGTCGAAAGCCAAGTCCGTACTGGGCCAGGACGATCGCGATCGCCGACCCCTTCGTCAATCCCTGCAACTCGATGGTGTCGGGGGCCGACTCGGGCCGCTGCGCCAAAGCCTGCTGTCGCGCGGCTTCGGTGAATTTCATCCGCATGTTAGCCGGTAGTCCCACAGATTCGACCGCCAGGATTGAAGACCGAAGTTCGACAGGATTTTCCACGGGCACTCCCAGCAGCCGTGTCACTTCCTGGAACTGCTCTTCTGTCAGCCCCCATGTCGGGTTGCTGTCCGGTGGTCCTTTCGCGCCATGTCGCTGGATTTCATCGAGGGTCTGCGTTAGCAGTTTCGTACTCTCGATGTCGAACTTCTGTTTTCCGATGCGGATCGATCCATCCGGTGCCATGGCCGCCACGACGCGAGTTGCCAGGAAATCGTCACGGTCCAGATCTTCGACTCGTGGTGCTTCTCCCGCGCGAGGTTCGCGAAACCTGACGCTGTATCCCAGTTCCTGAAACACCCGCCCCCACTCCTGAGCCTTGATGCGATGCGATGGCAGCGACTGGATAAGGACTTCCACGTCCAGCGTCCGCCGTGGCGGTTCTGGTTCATCGGCGACGGCGGGCTGAACAGCCTGAGTCATCAAGATCGCTGTAACAAGCAAGACTGTAGTTTGCAGGCTGGGTAAAGAACGCGGCACGGCACGACCTCCTGAAATGCGATTGGTTCCTGATCACGTATTCTGCGGTTACTGAAGGGAAATCACAATAGTTCGACTATTTCGGACTGAAAAAGGTGTCTGAAACTCTCCGGCATCGGGGTTTTGCGGTGTTGTCTGATGCCTCCAAAGTTCCAGACACCTTTTTCAACGTGCGGACAGTTGGCGACAGAGGCGGTCCCCGTTATACATCCTTCGTGCGTCAAATACCCACAAAACCAACACCAGATAAGTTTTTCGATGTCCCCAATTTCTGAAGTGTTTCAATCGGCTGCCCGCGAATCTCGCATGGCGTTTATGCCATTTGTCACTGCCGGTGATCCGGATCTGAACACAACCGCCGCTGTCCTGTGTTCGCTGCGTGATGCCGGGGTGGACCTGATTGAACTGGGATTTCCCTACAGCGATCCGATCGCCGATGGCCCTGTCATTCAGGCGTCGTACACGCGCGCCCTCAACAGTGGCATCTCGGTAGACGGAATCTTCAGGATGATGGAATCGCTGAAGTCCGACGCGCTGCCACCGGTGCTGGCCATGGTCTCGTTCGCCATCATCTTTCGACACGGCACGGCGTTGTTTGTCGAGCACGCCGCAAAAGCCGGCTTCAGTGGGCTGATCATCCCGGACCTGCCTGCGGACGAAGCGAGCGACGTGATCGATGTTGCCCGACAGCATCAACTGGACGTCGTGCAGTTGATTGCTCCCACGACCACCGCTGAACGGACGAAGCAGATTCTGGCCGCATCGACGGGATTTCTGTACTGTATTTCCGTCGCCGGAACGACCGGTGTGCGTCAGGAGTTACCCCCGGAACTGACTGCACAATTGAAGTCACTTC
>JAYSPO010000977.1:0-1655 GCA_043722015.1 Candidatus Kuenenia sp.
GTTTAATGGACAGACATTAGGCGGACCACAGGGTACTTGCACGATCAACTGCACTAATGAACGTGGCGGCGGCTTTTACAGCTTCCATCCCGGTGGATCCACAGGTAGCTGCCCATTGTGCGCAGCGTAAAGGTGAAGCCTCAATCGCTTGTCGGGCTCCTATGGAACTTTGAGAGTTTGCATCGTTGCGACGTGCGGTTGATGAGGGAAGGCTGTGGAAGAGCTGGGTCTCTCTTGCTCGGCGTGGCAGGTTACGAGCAACCTGTCAGGGGCACCAGCAGTTCCAATGAAGACTGGACGTTGTCTGGTCGCTGAGGCGGTGGCAGATTCAGTGAATTGATCATCCGGCAGAAGCGACTGACGCCGCTGTGATACCAATGATTGATCTCTGCCAATACGGTTTGAAGTGTCAGTTGTGGCAGATGGACTCGCAGAGAATCCAAGACGCTGGTGATCACCGTACGACGCCGAGCGCCGGACGGAGTTTTGTTGGTTTGACCTGTATCACGATCTTGGGCGGCATGGCGCAGTGTCCGTTCGCTCTCGTTATTCGTACCGGCGGCTTCCGGATGGATGGCGTAGGTGAACAGTTCCTCCTCGCCGAGCAGTCGAACAATCTCGTGGGTCAGGTTGAAGAAGTCGTGCTCTGCTTCATCGCTCGGCGTGCTGGAATCGGAAAAGCGGTTTCCCGTGCAATCACAGATTGCATCGACTAATGGCTCGACACGAGCACGACGACCTGCTTCGTTCAATCGCTTGTCCGCCGCGATCGCTTTACCTCGGCGATAGATGTCCAACAGGGCCTCCAGAAACTGACGGTATCGACGGCGGTCCGGCTTGAGCAGTGTCAGTCGAATGGCCTTCCGAATCAGATGGGCCCAGCATTTCTGTGCTCGGCTGAATCCCTGATAGACGGCCGCATCATCACTGACCAGGATTCCCTGGAATTCGTCCTTCTTGAGTAGCACTTTCAGGGTTTGGCCATCCTTGTGACAGCCGAAGACGGTCAGACGAGCTTTCTCGGACAGAAATGCCCAGACCGAATTGATGCTCCAACTCGTTTCGTCGGCGTAGACCACTGCGGAGACAGCGAGTAATTGACACAGCGCATCAAATTCGGGGAGCCACTCTTTTGCCAGGCGATTCAGCATCGCGTCCGCCTGAGACTTCGACAGTTTCAATCCCCAGTAAAACGAGAACTCGCTGAGGACCGTATCCAAAGGCAGGCCCGTCAGATAATGCTGATACGCCAGCGAGACGATAATTTCACGGCCGAATTCACCGCGTCTGGGAACGCCGGGGATCTGTGGTACTCGACCATCCGACCCCGCGTAAATGTGGTACGCGACCAGCACTGCCTGACCGTTGATGATCCGCCAGACCGGACGCGAATACCTCCACTCGCAATCCTCTCGCGGGCATTGGCTGGGCCAGACGTCTTCCTCCAGTATCGCCCGAGCCAGCTTCTCGGCCGTACTGATCCGACCCCGTCGCTTCGATTTCTGCTTGTGCTTTTTCCCAGACGCTTCGGCCTGCCGACGCTCCTCAGCCTTCATCGAATACGATTCATCCAGACGGACAGTCGGGGGGCGATTCTCCAGTTCTTCGATGCGGCCAGCCTGCTTCTCAATACGTTCAGTCTGTTCGTCGAGCCG
>JAYSPO010000978.1:0-5828 GCA_043722015.1 Candidatus Kuenenia sp.
GCGGAGCAATCTCAGTTGTCGCGGACATCAGAGCCACTCCCTCACACAGGTCTCATTTCACCCGAGCCGATTCTAGTGCGAGGCACTAAAACAGGCCACATCAGTTGGCTCAGTCAGGATGAACGGGGTGCAGTCGTTAATGTGTGGTCGCTTTTTCTGGTCCCCTCTCCCGCCCGTCTTCGGGGGGAGAGGGGACCGGAAGATGACCACCCATTAACGACTGCACCCCGAAGGGAGTTAGTAATGACAACACGGGAGATGTGCATCAAGGTCTACCGTAGGATGAACGCCTCGTCCGTCCGTCGCCAATGGGTGTTCGCTCGGGCGAGGCGTCCAAGCTACGGTATTTCGACTGAGTGGCGGGGTCAGAGTCTTCGATGGCCCCGAGCAGGATCACGCCCAAGATTCCGGGCCTTCCGCAAAGCCGCCAGACCCGGCCACACAGCCCATATCGTCATTACATATAGTGGCGAACTCACACAGATCGTCGGGTGTCATAGTGGAACGGAGCAATGCGGCATGAGGTTCTACTTCGACGAATCAGGCAACTTCAAAGTGCCAGACGATCCGTCACAGCATTCTGTGGGTATCGTGAGCGGGATCGCGATTCCCGACTCTCAGGAATCGCTCATTTTCCGGGAATTCGACGCATTCGTCGCTACTCTACCGCCCTCTGCATTCAAGAACGGTGAGCCGAAGGGCAGGCTTCTTGACGATGGCAAGCGCGCTGAATTGGTCAATATGATTACCGAACTCCCGATTGGAATCCTCTTTTGCCCGACGGTTCTCGACCTCACTTCCCTTGCGGGGAAGTCCGATGCGAACGTGAGCTCGGATGTTTTCGAAAAACTCACAGAAATCGAGCCATCCTGCATGAATCCGGAGTTCAAGAAGCGGGTGCAGGATCTTGCGGTGAAGACCGGAGAAATGAGCAATCAGCAGATGCTACGGCTCTTGGCTTGGGCACGCTGCATTTGCCGATGCGTCAACGAATCAATCTTCTGGCACAGCTTCCCCCGCTACCGTGGTGATTGGTCAACACTGCGATTCGAGATCGACCCCGTTCAACAGAACGGTGGAACCGAAGCAGAAGTGTTTGATTTCATGCTCCGGCAATGGATCGTCGCGTGGTGCCAAGAGCAGCCGCTCATGATCTCGCGTGAGACGCTGACGCCGGATCACCCGTTCATGAAGAACTGGAATACTCCGAACGGGGTCGATGCAAAGAAGATGTTCGACCACAACATTCACTACGTTTCGTCCGACAAGAGTAAAGGAATTCAGTTGGCAGACATGACGGCAACGATCATCCGTCGTACTCTTCTCAATTCGTCAGCCGACAATCTATTCGACTACGGAACGCTAATGACGCGAACACTCGGAGAACCCCGACGTGCTGCCGGAGTGTTCTTCTTCGGAACTGCTGAAGAGAGGGAAGTTGCTGAGGCCCGGTATCGTGGTGTTGGTAATGTAATCGTGCTCGCACGCAACCGCATCCCAAATGCATATGCACCATCTTGAAAATCATATTGCATCGGCGGGGTGGCCGGAGTTGTAGCAGCTTTGGGCGAAACCCCGGCAAGGCAGTGAGGTATCGCCGTCATGAATTGGCGATTGGTTCTCAACCTATTGTGACCCAACTCCCCTTCACCGGGCGCGTGTGAATCATATCGGATTCGGAACCGTAAGAATGATTTCGATGATTACCGCAAGGATTCTGTCTTCACTTCCGTCCACGGGAAAGATATCTGTGATCGCAACGTCTGCGATCATTCCATCATCCAGTTTGCTTGCGACGCCCGTCATCCAAAGTTCGGTCGTAACAACATGTCGTCCAAGATATCCGATTGTCTCGCCATTTCGCCGGGACACTCGTACTGCACTGCGATCTATTGGATTGTCCGGCTCGCGCACCAGCAGAAGTCGTTCGCCGATCACGCACTTTTCGATGATCGACTGCCGCGAAGTACCATCAGAGTTGGTAAACGTCACGCCGACAACTTTTGTACAAAACTGCGTTCGCCTTCCCGCAGCATCGATGTCGTGATCTGATGCGTCGTCGGGCAGCCCGAGATACTGAATGAGGTTACGCCGGTTTGCGATTTCCTTCAGTCGCTTGGCCTCCGCTTTCGTCAAGTCGGGAGGAACTTCAAGCCCAGCCTTCTGGATGAAATTACGATCAGAGGAAGACACGCGGTCCTTTTTGAGTTTGGCACCCGATGCACGTTGGCAAGCTGTACACAAAACTTGGCCACCATTGTTTCGCCGGAGCGCCCGATTCTTTGCATGGCATACATCGCACGTTCCGCGCTCGGCGACATAACTACGTTTTTCGTCTTGCGCATCCTGAAGGCGATCCGCAAGAATGAAATCACTACGGTGGGTTGGCGGGCCAATAAGGTTCGCAAAAAACCGTTCTAGAACGTTGATCTCCGAATCGAAGTCCTTTAGACGCCGCATTACTTTTGCAAATGCCTCAAACGGCCAGTGTTCTCCCTGTTTGCGCTTTGACTCGATCAACTGAATCCACTGTTCAAGAAGCGAGACATACGACTCATCATCTTTCAGGATCAACGCTGCGTGAGCATCGTCTCGAAGCTGGCAATACTTGCGCGAGTACTCCATCAATTCATTGAAAACGTCCATTGAATCCCTATCGTCTCGCCGGGCGCTGGGTGCCACTGGCGAGGGGCTTCGCTTGCCAGTGTTCTGGTTCTGGGTAGCTGTCGCCGAGAGGTGGCTTCCGGCGGGGTGGCACGACCAAGTAGTGGTACAGTTTGAAATCGTATCCATCAGTTATCTGACGGGGGCGGCATCCGGCGGAAACGCAGTCGCGGCACCTGAAAGGCAACCGCCCCTTCTTCCATTGGTTCGGCTACGGCAACCAAGTCTCCCAGCACGATCGAGCATTCTTCAGCTAGATACTTTAGCAGGCTATTGGCTGCATCAAGAGGGGTCTTTCCACTCCCCTTGTGCATGACTCCGTGTGGGTCGTCGTCATGGGCATACCAAATACCGCCATCCTTGAAGACGTAAATGTCGAAGCGATCCATCATTTTTCCTCGGACGGAAGACAGAGACGCCGGGTGCCACTGGCGGCAACCTTGGGCCGACAGTGTGCTTGAAGAACGCTGGCAGTCAAGGCACCGTAGGATGGACGCCCCGTCCGTCCGTCAAATTCGTCTTCACATTTCTCACGGTAAGTGCGGCGACGCGGACGGACGGGGCGTCCATCCTACGGGGGTGCATCAGTCGTCGCGGAAGTTCCAGCCGAGGGCTTGCCAGTCGGGATCGATCCAGCGGGGAGTTGATTCCAACGGCAATCCCGCCTGACGTGGATTGCGGCCGATGTACTGGATGACTCGCCACAGATGTTCTTCGTCTCGAATGATTCGATCGTACGATTCCTGCTGCCACAACGAACCGGATGTGCCACCGACCGCATGAATCGCGCGAGATGTCATCGACTTCACACCCTGCAGCAAGTCTTCAAGCTCATGTCCGATGAACGGGCGAATCACGGCATGGCAGTGGTTTGGCATGATGACGAAGCAACTCGTGAAATGCCGACTATTTTGGAAATGCATCAGTCGGTCAACCAACTCCTTCGCCCAATGCGACTCACGATACCAACAGGCTCCGTACCCTTCGTCTGTCCAGCGTTCAACGTGATTGGTGGCGGTTCGCGCCCATTGTTCCCAGTCGATGTCGCTTCGTGGAAGCGGATGAGTTCGCTCCCATTCTTCACGCATTCGCTTGAGTAATTCGATCTTCGATTGGGGGAGTGCGTCAGCAAGGCGAAAGGTCACGAAATACGTGGCACCCTCCTGACGCCAATGCGGCAGATGCCGCTCATAACGCCGAACGGGAAGATCTGGGTGCAACCCACGAAAGTTCGGTGGCGTCGGAAGCGAGAACGTTGACATTCACCAGCCTCTGGCGAACAAACCGTAGGATGGACGCCCCGTCCGTCCGTCAATCACGCAGCAGGCACGATCCCGAGTCGCCACGGTGTCATTCATTATGGATCAAGGATTTTGACGGACGGACGGACGGGGCGTCCATCCTACGGAAGCGAATCGTTCAGTCCGTGATCCTCACCTTCATTTCGTCGCTGTTGGCTTTGAGTTCCGGCGGCGTACATCGCGCTGGCTTTCTGGCTGCGGCGATGTCCAAGCTTCGCTGGCGGAGTTGGTCCAAGAGGCGAAGCTTGTCTGCCACTGGCTGCGCGGCCAGTTGTCGCCGGTATTGGGACTTGCTGCGGAGGATGTCGTCCATTTTCAACGTCACGATTCGCCTCGCAGAAACTGGTCCTCAAACCGTCGCCATTTTTCTACCAAGTTGTGCCGGATCATCATCGCTCGCAGCACCTGCTCGTCGAGGATTCCCGCTTCCATGACCCATTGTCATGTTGTTCCGACTGCCATCTGTTCAGCCTTGTCGCGTCGTCCAATTTGCCGTGCGCACGTCCGGGAGCGCCTCGAAGTCACGATCCGTCGTCAGCAGGATGGCTCCTGATTGGCGGACCATGGCAGCAAGGATCATGTCCACTTGAGACATCACGCGGCCACTGCGGCGCAGTTCGAGATGGATGGCTCCGTAGTGGTCTGCCAGCTCGGGTTCGAGGGGCCAGATGCGAACGAATCCCAACAGGCGACGAAGTTGTCTCAAGTAAGGATCCGGACGCGACAGTCCTTGAATTCCGGCTTGAAGCTCGCAGAGGACGGGGACGCAGACCACGAGACGGTCCCCGTTCAGATTGGCCCGATAAAGGCGCTCACGCACCGGCGAGACCGGAGCCAATGCCGCACTGACATGATTGGTGTCCAACAGGTAATCGCTCATGGAGTCAGATTCCACTGTTGTCGAACGAGTTCTTTTTGCTGGCGGTCGTTCTCGTGCAGATTCGCGTTCAACTCCGCCATGTCGTCGAGTGAAACCTGTGTGGCGTGAGCCTCCATCTCGTCAAACAGAAGTTGCACATCAACGGCAGCCGCCGGGCGGTCGCTTGATGGAGCCATTTCAATCGACAACTCGGTTCCTTCATCCCAGCATCCGGGAAGCGGTCCCACTGGCTCCAGCATTCCGTTGCGAACGATCACGCGAATCATGGCTCCCCCTTTGAACTGGTATGGCATCCCGCTTCGCGCGAATGTTGAAACGCCGTTTGTTGGAATCACCTCGCCAATTGGTCGTTCACGATAACAACCCCTCTGAGTCGCATGAAGCCCCTGTTTCCCATCATTCACAAACGTTTCGCATTCATCAGTCCGTGATCCCCACCTTCATCTCGTCGCTGTTGGCCTTGAGCCATGTAGGGTGTGTGGAGTCTTCGGAACACACCACACTCGCGTAACAATCTTGGTGCGTTCCGAAGACTCCACGCACCCTACTCCAGCGGCGGGGTGGCCGGGGTTGGAGCCGCTTTGGGCGAAACCCCGGAAAGGCACTGAGGTGTCGATGGCATAGAATTGGCGATTGGTACTGAACCAATTTACCCAACTCCCCGCCACCGGGGCTTCCCGTTGGTCCAGCCCCGGCCACCCTGCCGGGCACGACTGGCGGTGATGTCCAAGCTGCTTTCGCGGAGTTGATCCAGCAGACGCAGCTTTTCCACCATCGGCAGCGAGGCCAATCGCTGCCGATACTCCTGCTTGCTGCGGAGAATTTCACTCAACTCTAACGTCATGCTTCACCTCGGAGGATTTGTGCATCAATCCGTGATTCCCACCTTCATCTCGTCGCTGTTGGCCTTCAGTTCCGGGGCGTACATCGCGCTGGCTTTTGTTGGCAGGGCGCTGAACTGGCCGGGGATCTCGGCACGCAGG
>JAYSPO010000979.1:0-5081 GCA_043722015.1 Candidatus Kuenenia sp.
CGAATGTGCGGCTCTGTGCGGGAATTTTGTCACCAGCCTTTTTGCAGATTCGGACCATCGCCGGAGGTTGAATGTGGCATTCCGTTGGGCGAGCGAGGAACAACTCGAGTCGCGAACGCTATTGTCAGGTCTTTCCCTGTTTCAGGATTCAGGAGTTGTCGGCGACAAGATAACGATCAATCCAACGGTGGTGTGGGACTTCACGGGCGTTGCCGACCTGGACACTGGTCCCGGTGTCAAATTTCAATACACGAGTCTCGATGGCCAGTTTCCTGGTACGCTTACCGATACCATTGCCAGTGGGCAGGTTGATTCGAGTCCAGTGCCGTCATATCCCTTAGGTGCCTGGCTGGACTCTGGAAGTCCCGGCACCGCGCCAGGACCGGGTCGCTATTCAGTCGTCGTCCTGGCAGCTCGAACTCCCTACACGCTTGGTGATCCTTTCGTACAGTTTGCGGGGCCGTTTGACTACGAATGGGTCGCTGATGATCGAGAACTGCCCGCGATCAGTCCGCAGCAGATCACGGGCACGCTCCTTGAAGGCACGTACAACCCTTCAGTTCTTGTCAAGAGTTTTACGGTTAACGGCAACGAATATACTGCTGCAAGTCTACTCGTGGCGATCGAGCAGGATGATGAAGCGGTTTCGACGCTTGACGAGCTCACTGGGTTTTCGATTGTGGCAGGCAGTGTGGACACACTTGCGAATTCAAGAACGTTCGAATTGCGCTTTGGTGGTTCGACCGGGAACGTGCTGGACTACGAAGGACTGGCAGGACCTGCACGTACGTTTGATCTTCGAGTGTACGACGGGACGACACCACTCTCGCAGTCAATCGAAGCAGACGTCACTGTCAATATCACAGATCGGACTCCTGGAGCCACAGCGTCACTGTCGATCACGAATTCGACGGGACTTGTTTCCGGCTCCTGGACATCCACCATCAGTCCATCATCGTTCGATTACAAATTTGAACGCCGTGTAAGCAATACGAGCACATGGCTTGTTGTTGTTGGTCAGTCAGCAAACGGTGTCGGAGTGCTTCAGTATTCATTTGATGCCGGGACGGCATACGGAGAATATCGACTTTCCGTACGTTCGCACTGGGGTGGTGCGGGCGGAAACGACGACAGCAATTGGGTGACCGCCAACGCGACATACACCAAGCCAGCCAACCAGCCGCCGACATTGATAACTCAGAATCAGTCGTTGGACATTACTGTCTGTGGAGCCTTGACAACGACGATCGTGATCGATCCCCTGAACAAGCCTGGTGCGACACCCAACAATCCCTGGGCAACCGATGTGGAAACGCCGCAAATAGATCTCGCGTTTGAAGTCACGTATGTCACCAAGACTCCGGCCTCGCTCAATCCTCCGCTGGTCGAAGTCTTTTTGGACACGGATGGCTATAAGAAACTCCGTGTCACTCCGACAGTTGGCGGGGCATCTGGCGAGTTCACGTATCGGATGAAGGTGATTGATGGTGACACGGCATCCGCCGAACAGAACTTTACGGTCACGATCACCAACACGAGACCTGATCCGGCCATCCCCGTGATTGTGGCTCCGACAAACTCGATGTTTGTGCTTCCGTCGGGCAGCACGTCGCAGTCAATCCTTGTGGACTGGAACGCGGCGACCAATGCGGTGTCGTACGACTGGGAAATTTATCGGTGGGGTGTTGCCGCCAATGGAACGATGGTCGAACTTCAGAAGATCGACAGTGGCACGACAACGGCGACAGAACTTCTGCGTTCCTATGGTGCAGGAGCGTATGAAGTTTGGGTGCGCGCAGAGAATTGTATTACAGAAGAAAGTGCCTGGGCCAAAACCAGTTTCATGGTGGCACTTCCGATCACCGTGTCCAAAACCGCTTCGTCTGAAGAACAGTGCGGTTGCTCACAAACCGATCCGGGCTATGAGATCGGCGATGCGCGCGTGTCGAATGATTCGGGGGACTTGTCCGTCACCATTCCACAGCCTCTGAGTGTCGATGGTCCGCTGCAGATGTATGTCGTACCGGAATATCTGTCGGAATCCAATCCACACCCGGTTGTCAATGTTCGCATTCCCATGTCAACACTGCCGACGTCGATGTCTGTGCAGCTGTATTCGGGGAACGGATTTTCCTCGCCGCTGGGTTCTCCACGAATTCTGTCCGCCGCACAGATGGGGATCGCAGTCGTCGGAAAAACGATCGATGTTCCGGTGCAGTTCAATGGTTCAACCCTGCCGACAGGGCTCGCCGGAATCAGCGCTCGTGTGACGATGACGATCCCCGGTCCCAACAGTGGTTCTGTCACACGAACATTGGATCTGGCTGGCGAGAAACTACTCGTTCAAAACAATCTAAATTCCGATTTCGGGCGACGTTTTTCCATCGCGGGTGCTGACCAGTTGAATATCGATAGCACAGGCGTCGCGTTGATGCGAGGCACCGGCACGTCTTTGTTCTTCAGCGGGACTGTTGGAACTGGTTACAGTACACCCATCGGAGCCTTCAGCAAGCTCACGATCGCGACAAGCGTCTACACGTTGACCAGCGCCACAGGTGAGAAACGCACATTTGAAGCGGATCCCACCGATACCACCAATAGTCGCTATTTGATGAAATCGCTGACCAGCCCGGAAGGAATGACAACTCAACTTCTGTGGGCAAATCTTGACGCTGATGCTGAACTGGAACTGTCAAAAGTCACGTTTTTACCGACCAGTGCAGAAGTTCGATACATCTATATCGCCAATCGATTGAGCGAAGTGCAGTATGACTCCGACGGCAATGGTGCGGGGCTGCCGCTTGTCTGGAACTACGCATTTTCCGCTGCCAACAATCTGCTGACATCTATCACGGGCCCGGCGTCCGGCATCGCTGGAGAAGCGCGTCCGATCACAAAGTTTACGTACTACGCTGCCCCCGTGAACCCCGATGAGCCTGCATTTCTTCTGAACAGCATGGAACTGACGGACACCGCAAGTTCCATCAGCGAAACGACCCTCTACGAATTCGACATCTTCGCCAACGTGAAAAAAATCACGCAGGTCGGTAACCCAGCGACGACCAGCGACGACAGAATCTGGGGGCTCAATATGGCAGAGTCCCGTCGTCTCGCCGGGACAGCCATCGAAACAGAGGGGCTGCCGGTCTCGGATATTATCACTCTTCCGGACTTGTCCGTCCTGCAGCAGACGTCCGATGATTTTGGCAATGTGCTGACACAGCAACAAACGATCGTCGGTGCAGTTGGTGAAACCCTGACTGCGCAATACCAACGAAATATGCACGGTCAGGTCAAACTGATGACCGTCCCCAACGTCGGTGGCCTTGCAGCGTACACCACTGTTTATACGTATGATGACGGCGATGGTGTCCCGGACACAAATATCGTCGATGACAAGCTGCTTGTCCGCATCGACTATCCGGATCACAGTTACGAAACATACACTTACACCCCGTCCAGCCCGAAGGTCAATCAACCCGCGACGTATCGCGACTAAATCGGTCGCGTGACCACGTACACATACAACACTGCCGGGCTGCAGACATCGGCCAGCGTGACAGCCAGCGCAGGGTTTATCGGCGATTATTTTTCGACATACTCCGGTCCCATGATTCAGTCGGAGGTACTTCCCGATCCGAACGGCAATCCGACAGCTGGCCAGAGCGGCACCACCCGTCCCGCAGTGGCTTATCTCTACGACAGCCGGAATCGACTGATCCACACGCGATTCACGACCGCCACCGGAACCGGTGCTAACTGGACCATTGCTGCGGCATCAACCACCGATATCTGGCTGTCGCAGGACTACGATTCGTTTGGCAACCTGGCCTACACAACCACGCGCTATCGCCCGAGCGCTGTGTTGAACGGCGTGCCCACGACGGTTCCCGTGTCTGCCCGAACGAATTTCACGAACGACAACCGCGGCAATGTGCGCACCATGCTGCTGCCGGACCCGAACAATGAGGACGGAATTGATCGACCGGACTACGCATTCACCTACGACACCTGGGATCGCGCAAAGACCACGGTGACTCCGGGCGCAGAGGCGATTGCGTTGCGCACGACAACCTACACTTACAACCAGTTCGGCGAATTACAAACGACAACGCTGCCAGATCCTGACGGAACCGGAACCAATGCGCCGCTGACGGCAACAGTGACCACGAATGCCTACGACAAACTGGGACAGTTAAAGAACGTGTCACTCTCAGATACCAGTGGCATGCTCACGCAGTGGTTCTATGCCTTTGATTCCATTGGCCGCTTACGATCAGAATCATTGGCTTTACCGGGCAGTGCGACGTCTGCCGGGATTCGCGAACAGACGTATTATCAGTACGATGCCTTGGGACGTGTCACGCTCGTCGAAGCACCTGATGCAACGGTTTCCGAAACGACAGCCTCCTACCAGAAAACTTCCGTCCTCTACAATGACGAATTCAATCAGATTCGTACTCGACAGTATCTTTCATCGGCCGTTGGTGACTTTGTGACGTGGGATTCCCGCTACGACGCAGTCGGTCGTGTCACGGCTGAATACACGCCGGACCCGGATCGGAACGGAACTGCATATTCTTCGCTCGGCACGCTGTACGAATACACTGATGGAAACACATCGTACGGTAAGCGGGGAACGCTGGTGCGGACCACCGACACACGCGGCGTGAATTCCTGGGTCAAGTACAGCCCAACCGGTCAGATGCTGATTTCAGAATCCAGTGACCCGGACGGAACAGTCGCGACGCCGATCCCTGGCACGGCGGGGAGTCTGCCTTCCTACTTCCAGACGGCATCGTACAACACGCTTGGTGAATTGACGGGATCGACCGACGCATACGGAACTTCATTCACCGCCATCACCGGGGTTCGAACCACAACCTATGGTCGCAACGTACGTGGTCAGTTGATCTTTTCCGCGACACCAGATCCCGACGGGACCGGACCTCTGAAATCGCTGGCCACGCGAAATGACTACGACAATCTCGGACGACTGACGCTGCAGACAAGTGCCTATGTGGCAACCGTTGATGGTCAGGGAGTGCCCACAAGTTTCACAAATATTTCCAGTACCGAAT
>JAYSPO010000980.1:0-2767 GCA_043722015.1 Candidatus Kuenenia sp.
GTCCTTTCCGGCAGAAAGGACCTACCAAACGCAGTCCTGCCGACATGTAGGTCCTGCCTGCCGGGCAGGACTTCGCGACTTGTCGCGACCCTGGTTGCACGTGGTTTGCCAATGTCGGCCGGGTTTGGCACTTGCACGGCGCACGGGTTCGCCTTACGGCGAAAGTCCTTTCCGGCAGAAAGGACCTACTAAAGACAGTCCTTTCCGGCAGAAAGGACCTCCGGGCCAACGGCCCATTTGTTCAAATAGCCTGGCCCAAGCGATAGCGTCGGGCCAGGACGTCGATGGCAACCACGGGATTGCGGGCCAACGGCCCAACCGTTCGAATGGCCAATTCGTACATTCGTGCCGTGCGAACAAATTGAACGGTCGGCCCTTCAGGCCTTGCGCGATCATGGATATTCCTTTTCCTGGGCCGACGCCTGCGGCTTGGCCCAGGCTATGGGAACGAATGGACCGTTGGCCCGGAACTGCAAAAAACCGACCCGCTTCGCGGGTTTGTGCCTGCGGGCTTCGTCCCTCAGCCACTGCTCCGCCTCTCCGGCACATTCGGCTCGGCCGAAAATCGGCCTACGCCAACGGCGATTGCTGGAGCCTGGACATCCTGCATGCGATCATGACAACGTCTCAGGCTCTGCACCGTCTTCGTCCTGCTTCGTCCTCTTCAGGAATTCCTCAAGCTCTGCGCTGATCTGTTGCATGCGGGCCGCATCCGGAATACCGCTCGGACTGCTGACAGCGGCGTAGGCTTCCAGCCGATCGATCGTGAACGCCAGGAGTGCCATCAGTCGCGGGAGATCGCGTTCGACGGCCTGTGTCAACTGCGCGGCTCGGCCGCGATATTCTTCGGATTCATGCGTCGCTTCGCCGAACCAGCGTTTGACGTTGGGAATCTGCTTCTGAGCGAACTCGACGTCGTTCTGTGATTTCTCCAGGTCTTTCACTTCTTCAATACACGACGGGCGGAAGTCACCCATTTTTCTCATCCGGCACTGATGCAGCCGCACACGCGCGTCCGCTACTTCTCGCATGCAATTCTCGATCTCATGTTTCCAGAATCCAGGTCGATCGCGTTCCAGCCAGAACAGAATCTGTCGCAGTTGCGCATCCATCATGGTGAGACACAGCCGTGCTTCCTCCTGAAACTTCGCCACTGCCGCCGCAAACAGATGGATGGCATCGACCGAATTGACGTTCGCGGAATTGGACATGGAATTACCTGGCTTCAAATAGCGCCTGACAATGCAAAGAAAGCTGGTCTGCAATCGCATTCAACACGCTAAGTCGGTTCGGCTGCGACTGGTGATTCCGGTTCAATTCGCTGCCCCCACTCCTCCTCCTGCCCCAACAAGACTGCCGACTGCAATGGAGACAATCAACACGACGGTGCCCAGCAGATTGATGATAAACGGATGTTGATTGATGTCCCAGCGTGAAAACAAAAAGTACAGCGCATATGGGCCGCAGATCAAATACAGAAATCCAGTCAGAGGGCTGACTTCAAATGCATTCGACAGAATCTTGAGTCCTCCCCAGAGACTGAGCAGGAATCCCATTACGCCACCAATCGCCGCGCCAGCGAGTGCTGCCGGAGGAAACGCAAATCCAATCCCGCCGAACACAAAGGCGCATCCCAGCCCGATCGCCGCCATGATCAGCGGGACCTTGTAACTGGGTGCCGTGTAGCCGTCTTGATTTCCGCCTTCACGCTTTCCTGTGCGCGGATTGTAGACGCCGCGATTCTGGCCACTTTTCGGAGCAATCCCTAACGCTTCATAGTGTTCTTCCTCAATCGCAGGCGATGCATAACTGGAAAGTGGCTGAGCCCAGACGTCGTCAGCAGCAGGTTCCTTCCGCCGACGCTGCGGTGTTGATTGGCCTTTTGCTGGTGGCCGTTCGCCCTCGCCTTCGTGCGCTCGTCTGGCTTTTCTGGGCGGAGCTTCGGGTTGATCGCTGCGAGACGAACCTGACGACCCCCCGCTGCGGGGCTGCGACGTGCCTGGTGGGGATGTCTCGGGCTTCGATTTTCCTGGCGGCGACTTTCCTGGCGGTGCAGGCGGCGCTTGTGACGCCGCAGCACCAGGGATCGAAATCGCGCCACCGCATTTCGGACAGCGTGCCCTCTTACCTGCATTCTCCGCAGCGACGGCGATGGTTGCCTGGCAGGCGGGACATGTTGCGTGAATCTTCATGGAGGCCCTGTGTGAAGATAATTCCGGAGTATCAAGATAACTCAATATACTGTGATGCAGAATGGCCTCCCGTGCAACCAGGGATTGTCCTGAATTGTGGCTCACGCAGGTATGTCGGGGGTCTGAGTCTGGTGCATCCGCAGAATTGTGGGGGTCAAATCGCTGTAGATGCGGTGCGATTCGTCCCAACGGGACGGCATGTTTTAGCCACGGGCGCGAGCCTTGTCGTTACCCACATCGTTTTCAGAGAGTTCTGCAAAAACACTGAGCCTTCAAAGGTTGGTGTAGTCTGGGTTGGAAAACTACAGAGGAACACGTCAGCCTCTTCGGCCCCACCCCGGCTTTACGCCGGGTGAGGCAGGGTTTCAAACTACAGCGGAAAAAAACACGGTGCTTCGTCCCCGCCCGGCTTCATGCCGGGGGTACGACGGTTTGAAGACTCGCACAACCAAGTCGTCAAACCGGGGCTCTACCGGCGTAAAGCCCAATGGCGTGGACTTAAGGCGAGCGGGGGATGTCAATCCCCTGATTTGTCGCGGATGATGCGGAAATCAGGGCACTTACGTACCCCGCTC
>JAYSPO010000981.1:0-2647 GCA_043722015.1 Candidatus Kuenenia sp.
GCATGAACACACGGAGGGCTGACGCCCAGCCGCTCGCCGCTGCCTTATTTCTGGCCGCCTACTGAACGCAGGATACAGGAATCCACGCCGATTTGCCGCTGCAGCGAGAACAGAAACTCCGGTCGTCGGCATTTTTTGGCGAGAATCGGCCGTAGATCGACGTTCACAGCCTGCGCGGATTTGTCCACTTGCCCCGGCTACACTTGAGGACGGCGTCGGAACACGGCACACTTCCGGTTTATTCACCACTTCAGCCGATCTACCGACTGCAGAATTTGACTCCTGATGACAAAACCAGTAATGACTCACAGCGACCCAACGGCTTTACGATCGCTGTCGGCCGCAGAACACATTCTGATTCTGGCTGCGGCCGGCCTGATTTTCGCCTCGATTCTGCAGGCGGAACCGCTGCAAAGCGCCAATGATCGATCTCGCTGGGCCACGGTGTGGTCCCTTGTCGAACGTGGCACGTTTCAGATTGACGAGGTCGATTCGTACACGCGGTGGTCGACGATCGACAAGGTGCGTTATCGCACAAACGAGTCTGAACCGTGGCACTTCTATTCGTCCAAACCCCCCCTGTTGTCCGTTATCGTGGCAGGGTTTTATGCGGCGGAAAGGTGGACGCTGGGTTACGGGCTATTCAACGATACGGCACTTGTGACTCGGTTACTACTGCTGGTCGTGAATGGATTGCCGTTTTGGCTGGCACTGCGGTCGTTGTGTCGCTGCCTGATTTTGCTGGACGCGTCGCAGCCCGTGCGGATGTTTGTTCTGGCAGTTGCGGGATTCGGGTCGATGTTGAATCCGTATCTGACGACGCTCAACAATCACACACCGGCGGCCGCGACCGCGATGATTGCGATCACGGCAGCGGTGGAGATCCTGACGAACCGACTGCGTGCTGAAACGATGGCGGCAAACTCCGCAGGCCGGGGCCGACTTTTTGTGGCGCTAGGATTCTTTGCTGCTCTGACGTGTTGCTTTGAACTGCCGGCGGCGTTGCTGGGAGTTCTGTCATTCGCTGTTGCAGCGATGATCGATCGCCGCCTGACACTGACACGCTTCGTACCGGCAGCCATTATCCCGCTCGCGGCTTTTTTCATAACAAACTGGATGTCCACCGGTGGTGTGAAACCGTTTTACGCGACGTATGGTTCCGAAACGTACGTTTACGAACACAACGGCATCCCCAGTTACTGGACGACCCCGCGAGACCTGGATGCAAACCAGGAAACACCGCTCGTCTACCTGTTTCACTGCGTGCTGGGCCATCACGGATTGCTGTCGCTGACACCCGTGCTGTGTCTGTCCGTCTGTGGCTGGTTCCTGACGCTGCGACCGAGTGCGAATGCTGTCCGAAAGTGGATGATCCTTGCTGGTGCAGTCCTGACTGTCATGACGCTCGGCTTCTATCTGACTCGAACGCAGAACTACAACTATGGCGGAAACTCGGTTGGCTTGCGTTGGATGCTGTGGCTGTCGCCGTTCTGGTGGCTGGCGCTTGTGCCGATTGTGGAACGATTAAAAACCCGCCCGACGCGGGTTATGGCAGCCATCCTGCTGCTGGTATCAATCACGTCAGTCTCATGGTCTCTGCATCGTCCGTGGCGTCCGTCATGGCTGTACGAACAGATGCAGGCTGCCGGTTGGATCAACTATCGTACACCCACAAAGCCTTTTGATCCGCCGCGAACGTCTGTCTTTGACACATGGCCTGAGAAGGTTGGCGCCTCAATGGCCTGGCTCAGCAGTAACAATGAACGATTGATCGTCACGACTGCTGAAAGTCCATTTTCCGTAGGCACGCAGGGCCGGGGAAAAAATCCAAACTACTTTGTGATGACCATCGAACTGGAAGTTGGCGGACAGAAAACCGTGCTACAGAGTTTTCCCCGTAGATCAGGTGATTCAATGCCTAAGTCGCATGAAAGCGCACCGAACCCTTCGTTTCGAGTCGCGAAGTTGGAAGAGATTTTCGGAGTCGAACAATTGGTCAACAGGACTGTTGTTGGGTTTGGTCCTTCGCTCCCATCCCCTGCGAACTCCTGGAGCGGCTACAACGCGGCAGGGACAACCTGGATTCCATCAGCATCTGATCCCACGAAAGCATGGAAAGTCGAACGCGGTGCCGCGCGTGTGCTGGTCGATGATGCGCAATTTGGCAAGTGCTGGCATCGTTGCGACGTGATGTACTGCGATCAGATTCCTTGCGGTGTGCTGCAATGGAAGACGACCGTGACATCAGACGCGACCGGCGAGGTTCTCAGCACAAAGACGTGGCTCTCAGAACAGCACTGACAAGTTCAGCCGTTTCTTACATCGGCGGCACAATTCCGCGATCCCGTTTCCCGTCCGGCGTGTCCGCCGGACAGACATCCGCCATGGCTCTGAGAAAGCTTGTTCATGTTGCCCTTGCTGGCCACCGCACGTATCGTTCTGCGAAATTACGTTGACCTGCCGCGCATGGTGTATGTGCTGTGCGTTGGTTCGTTGATCAATCGCGCGGGTTCGTTTGTGATGCTGTTTCTGACGATTTATGTCACGGAACAGCTTGGTGCGGGCAAAGCGTTTGCCAGTTACTGTATCGGAGCATTTGGATTCGAGGCCACTAAAGGTGTCAGGAACCGTTCCCATCGAAAATGAC
>JAYSPO010000982.1:0-9135 GCA_043722015.1 Candidatus Kuenenia sp.
TCAATACGGCGCAGTGCTTCAGCGGCAATCAGTTCTGTCGCGTTGCCTTTTTCGTGAAGAGGCTGGCCATCACGCTGCCATGTGTCTTCGTAAACTCCGGAGCGGTACTTATGCGTCCACGGATCTGCGGCTCCGGTCAGTGTTCCGTAACCGTGATCAAAGCCAAAGTGCGTCGGCCCCCATTCGGATTTTGCACCGAGATGCCATTTGCCGGATTGGTAAGTGGCGTAACCCATGGACTTCAGCATGGATGCCATCGTCACCGTTCCCAGCGGCATGGCCCGCAGATTGCTCGGCGCAAGTGCCTGAGGCCCGAATCGCCCTGGATATCGACCGCTCATGAGAGCCGTCCGCGTCGGCGTGCAGACCGGCTGCACGTAATGCTGATCCAGTTCGACACCTTCTTTAACCAGACTGTCCATGTTCGGAGTCAGCCCAAAGCCATCGTGCCAACCAACATCACTCCATCCCAGATCATCTGCCACGATGAACAGAATATTTGGGCGGTCCGGTTTCTCATCCGTCGCCGTAGCGCGAGGCAAGTCGCCGAAAAGCAGCACCGTGACAATCACCAGACAATTCTTCGAACGGTTGCCGATAAGTCGCATCTCTGTTGTTCCATCCCGGCGTTCAGGTTACTCACGTTGACTTCGTGCCCCAGTGTCACCAGGCGTCTCAGTTTTTTGCGTTCGCCTCAGACCTGTGCACAAGCGAAGGGTCACGCCCGATCATATCCGGAACGGAGTTCAGGGGTAGCATCGCGCCGGGCAGATTTCACGCATGTTCGCCTGATTATTCCGCAACGCAGTGTAAAAACAACGTGCGGTCGATCGGTTTTGTTCTGACTCAGCACCGGATCTTCCTATACGGTCTGGGCCTGCCAATTGTTGAGATTGGTGCGGTGAGCGATGTTCGGGCCACGATCTGTGTTTGGCCAGGATAGTAGTCCACCTGCACGTTTGATGTCGTTTAACATGGGATGTCGTATCACCATCTGAATATCCAGTCTCAGGAATCACCCCCGTGTCCGGATTTTTTCGCAGAATAGCGCCTGGTCTCCAGAAGAAACACATAGGCGCACATCTCACGTTTGCGCACTCTCGTATTGGCCAGTCCGTGTCGCGGACCGGGATGTTTCTGAAAAAACGCCTGTGGATCTGGCCCATCATCGCAGTCCTGCTGCTGGCCACCCTGGGATATGGGGTGCGTTCTGCGATTTCGTATACGATTCGGGAAAATCTCAAGTCACAACTGCAGACGTTGCTCAACGTCGAGACGTCGATGCTCCAGACGTGGTTTCAGGTGCAGGAGTCCAATGCCGAGAGTGCTGCCAACAGGCTGCGCGTGCGGGAGATTTTTGATCAGTTGCTAAAAGGTGCTGGGCCTGCCTCGAAGCAGACTACGACTACAGACAGCGAAATCTCCAATGAAGATCTGCATGCCGAACTTCGTCACGAGCTGTCTCCGCTGATGTCAGCGCACAATTACATGGGATACATCATCGCGGATAAGGATCAGAAGATCCTGTCAGCCTCGTCCGCAGAACTGATTAACAAGGTTGAATTGCCTGAACTGGAGTTCGTGTTTTCGAAAACGCTGAATGGCAAAACCACGGTCTGTCCGCCATTCCTGAGCGTCGATGCAATCAAGGACGCACACGGCAGGATTCGCACGGGTGTGCCCATCATGCTGGTCTGCGCGCCGCTTCGTGATGAGCGTTTTCAGGTGACCGGACTGCTGGCATTCCAGTTTCAACCGGATCTGAAATTTACGGAGATCCTGCAATTGGGTCGCCTGGGTGAGTCCGGCGAAACGTATGCGTTCAACCGCAATGGCACCATGGTTTCGAACAGTCGCTTCGACGAACAACTGATCATGGCCGGACTGCTGCCTGATCGTGATGATTCCAGATCTCTGTTGAACATTGAGATTCGAAATCCCGGCGTCGATGTCACACAAGGGTCGCGGCCTGCGCTGCGACGAGCAGAACAGCCACTGACCACGATGGCGGCCAGCGCCGTGGAGGGAAACTCCGGCGTCACCGTCGAACCGTACGGCGACTACCGAGGCGTTCCGGTTGTCGGTGCGTGGAGCTGGATGGAACAATATGACATGGGAGTGACTACCGAGATTGATTATGAGGAAGCCTTTCGCCCGTTGACAATTCTGCAATGGATGTTTACCGGATTGTATGTGCTGCTCGGTGCCAGTTCCGTCGCCATTTTTGTGTTCACAGTGGTCGTCGCGCGACTGACGAAAGAAGCTCAGAAAGCGGCTGTCGAGGCCAAACAACTGGGGCAGTACGAGCTGGAAGAAAAGCTCGGAGCCGGAGGCATGGGTGTTGTCTACAAGGCGCATCACGCAATGCTGCGGCGGCCAACGGCGGTGAAGATGCTGGATATCGACAAGGTTGATGCCGCATCGACCGCTCGGTTTGAACGCGAGGTTCAGATTACCTGTCAGCTGAATCATCCAAACACGATTGCGATTTACGATTACGGACGAACACCGGAAGGACTCTTTTACTACGCCATGGAGTTTCTGGATGGACTGGATCTGCAGCAACTGGTGGAAAAATACGGACCGCAGCCGGAAGGCCGCGTGATCCGTATTCTGAAGCAGGTCTGCGGATCTCTGTACGAGGCGCATTCCAAGGGACTCGTACATCGCGACATCAAGCCGTCCAACATCATGCTGAATCGTCGCGGCAGTGAACCCGACGTCGTGAAGGTGCTCGACTTTGGACTCGTGAAAGCCCTGGACGAAAAGAAGAGTGCGGGAATGACGGCCAATGCGTCGCTGACAGGTACGCCGCTCTACATGTCTCCGGAAGCAATTCAGTCACCGCTGGCCGTGGACAATCGCAGTGACCTGTATGCCGTCGGTGCAGTGGGGTACTTTCTGTTGACCGGACAGCCTGTCTTTTCCGCCACAAATATCGTCGAGCTGTGTCGGCAACATGTGGATCAGGCTCCGGTGCCGCCGTCACAGCGCTTGGGTCGGGCGATCTCGTCGGAACTGGAAGATGCGATCCTTTCCTGCCTCGAAAAGAACAGATCAAAACGCCCTCAGACAGCTCGCGACCTGGCCCACATGCTGGCGCGGTTTTCCGAGGCACAAAACTGGACAGAAAACGAAGCCGATGGCTGGTGGAGTCGTCATGAACGAGGACTACCGGCAGCACAGGTCAATCCATCCATGGTTGCCGTCCCGTCCCCGATGACCAAAGCGGAAAGTGGTGCAACGGGTTCCGGTACGTCCACAAGACCTCCGATGACTACCCCTGGATTTGACCAGACGATGATTTCCAACGAGATCGACTGAGCGCGAATCAGGAATCGTCTGGCAATCACGCTCCTGCGCGAATACGATTCGTATCACACGACGGGACTCCTTGCTGTAAGAGTTCCCTGCCATTGTCTCCACACGGTCGAAATCGCCGTTTGCATTTACGGATTCCATGTCATGACCTCTGCTGTCGCGCTGTATGAACCCGTCGTTGCTGACGATCGAGGATTTCCTCGGCTCAGCGTTCGGCTCAGCGAGTCCATCGAGACAATTATTGCCAATAACCCGGAACTGAAGGTTGAACAAACAGCTGACGGAGAGATGGTTTTCATGTCACCAACCGGTGGCGAAAGCGGACTTCGAAATTCAGAAATCAATGCAGATCTTGTCATCTGGGCTCGCGGCTATGGTGGCATCGTCTTTGACTCATCAACCCTTTTTCGACTTCCCAACGGAGCCCTGCGTTCTCCGGATGCCTCGTGGATTCAGACAGCGCGATGGCAGAGCCTGTCCGATCAGGAACGAAAATCGTTTCCTCCGATTGCGCCGGACTTTGTCATTGAGCTGCGATCACAGACAGATCGAGTCATCGACCTTCAGGACAAGATGAAAGAATATGCCTCCTGCGGTGTGCGTCTGGGATGGCTGATTGATCCGCTGCAAAAGCAGGTTTACATTTATCGTTCGATCGAAACGCCTGTCGTCCTCAGTGAACCGAACAGCGTCTCCGATGAGGCTGTTTTGCCAGGGTTCGTTCGGGATCTGAGCCTGATCTTTGCCTGACGGCAATGCAACCGCAGGTTGTCGTCGATTTGCTTGCGAGTTCAAAGAGGAAACGCTTCAGCCGTCCTTTCGACCGCGACTCATCGCGGATCGCGGCATGGCCGCGAAGTCCTGCTCGGCAAGCAGGACGTACCGAATTCCACGACCGCACCCCTGGGTGCGGGGTCATTCCACTTGCACTTTCATCATAGGGTGATCATACTCACAGTGCCGCGTGAGGTGTTCTTCAGTCGAAGGATGCCAGCACGATTCCCTGCAGAGTTTCGTTGATACCCAAAATTTGCAGAGGCATGTTTGATTCATTTCTTTTTAGGAGTACCTGATGAAGAAGAAACCGCAAAGGTCATTTTGGCGTGGATTCACGCTCATTGAGTTGCTGGTCGTGATCGCGATCATCGCAATTCTGATTGCGCTGCTGCTGCCGGCAGTGCAGCAGGCACGAGAAGCAGCCCGTCGCACGCAGTGCAAGAACAATCTCAAACAACTGGGACTGGCACTGCACAACTATCACGATGTGTTCAACAAATTTCCAGCACATCTGGCGGGGCCAAACGATGGAGCAAATCGCCAGGGTGATCAGACGGGAATTGTTCGTCTGCTCCCCTATCTTGAACAGGGAAACATGTACCAGATGATTCCGCAGGATGGCACGGTGCCAGTCTGCTGGACGACAACTTTTCAGCCGTGGATAACTCAGATTACCGCTCTGTTGTGTCCGTCATCGCCAGTTTCAGCTGGTCATCAGGGAGTGCCTGTGGCCTTCAAGAACTATCATTTTTGTGTTGGCACAACCATGAACAACAACTGGAACGGAGTGACGAACGGAATGTTCGGCTTCCATCGAAACGGCGGAAGCAAGGGTATGCGTGATATTATCGACGGTTCCAGCAATACCATTGCAATGTCCGAGAAGGGCATAGGTATGCGAGGTGGCAGAACAGTGATCGGCAACAGCGCATTTGGAGCGATCGGAAACTTTGTGACCAATCCCACACTGTGTCTGGCAAGGGCTCAGGCCGGCAATTACATCGCGGGAACCAGTATCAGTTCGTGGGGCCAGGGAACTTTGTGGCCGTTCGGACATCCACACTGGAATGTTGTGACGACCGTACTGCCTCCGAACAGTCCGAGTTGCTATACGGGCGGCGGAAATGACGACAACCCAAGTAACGACTATGGCATCTTCTCTCCAACCAGCTATCACACCGGCGGGGCTCAGGTCCTGATGGGTGATGGTTCCGTTCGATTCATCAGCAATAACATAGATGCTGGTAATTATGGCGCTACGGTTCCTCAGAACTTTGGCACCTGGGGTGCCTTGGGAACGGCTGGCGGTGGTGAGGTGGTTGGTGAATTCTAGACGCTGGCGAAATTGCGTAGAATCAATCGAATGAAAGCGCCCGGTACGAACGTGCCGGGCGACTTCCGCTTTAGGACTGAGACAGAAATCAGTGGGGCACGATTCCATCGTGCCGAGCACGTTAAAAACGTGCTCCACGTCCGGAAGACGACGGTTATTTCTGCGCCGGTCCTTAAGTCGTCGCGGCCACGATGCGTTTGTGCTCGAATTCTCATGAGTTTGGAGGAGGCTGTGATTTAGAACCCGTCCAGGAACTACTCCGTGTTTTTTGGAGTTTGACTCTTTTTGTTTCGGCCCAAGGGGCCAGCAGTTCCAATAGCCAGGGCCATCGGCCCTGGAAGCGAAAACGAAGAGACGTTGAAGGCCCAACGGGCCGACAATTCGATTCCGGATGATGACACGTGACGGCGAATGGTCGGCCCGTTGGGCCTTTGTCGATCAATAGGCATGGTTTCCTGGCCCGATGGGCCAGGCTATCAGAACGAATGGCCCTTTGGGCCGGATCAAAAGGAAAAGCAGTTAACGAGCCACGTCCCACGAAGTTGATTCTGGACTGGTTCTTAGCCCGAACTCTCACGACTTCCGCTACAAAAAATCCGCGTTTGCCCGCGCGGCATCTCACTCAAAGTGCATTCATGGCAGGGTTGTCTCCGGGATCAGAAAATTCTCCTGGCCGCCGAAGAATTTGGCGGATTCTGACAGCAGCAGTCGCCGTCTGCGCAGCATCGGTGCTGGTCGAAATTGCTGTGCAGTGGAACCGACCTGATCCCGAGCAACTCCTGCGACAGGCAAGGCTGGAACTTGCTCGAGAACATTTTAGTGAAGCCGAACAGCTTGCCCTGCAGGTTGGAGAAACCTCCGGGGCTTCGCAATGGGCCTGGATCGTCGCCGCCGAGGCTGCTGTTCGGCAGGACCGACAGAGCGATGCTCTGAGATATTACCTGAGAGTCCAAGCAAATGAAGGCGAATTGTCGTGCAATGCCGGCTTTGGTGCGGCCGAGATGCTGTGTCACCTCGGAAGACTGAGCGAATCGGAACAGTGGCTGCGAAAAGTGCTGGCAGTTGATCCCGGCCATACGCTCTCGCATCAGCGATTGGCATTCATCCTCAATATCACGGGGCGTCGCTGGGAGGCAACATCGCATCTGCTGCACGTCGTTCAGCAGAAGCCGGGGGACATCGAAGCGATCCTGCTGCTCGGCAGTTCAGAACGCATGGTCGACGATCGAGTTCTCCTTGAACACTGTCTGCAGGCAGCACCCGATGATCCTCTGCCGCTGCTGGGCGAAGCCCGCCGCCACCTGGCACTGAACGAAGTCACCGAGGCAACACGGTTGCTTGAACGGATTCGCGTTTCGTTATCAGCAGAGCCCGAGGTCCAGGTACGCCTGGGGCAACTGCTGTTGGATGCCAACAACGATGAACCGTTTCTGAAATGGCATCAGGCGCTGCCTGCTGTGATGGATTCACACCCGGATCTCTGGATGGTCCGCGGCAGATTTGCTCTGCAGCGGGGCGAACAGGAAGTAGCTGCGCGATGTTTCTGGGAAGCCATGCAACGTGATCCAGAACACCGGTCCGCGCACTACAGGCTGGGGCAAGTCCTGACGGAACTTGGACAGCCCCGGCAGGCAGCCCCATTCCTGGAGCGTGCTGAACGGCTGCTGCAGCTGTCGCTTGTACTCGACGACCTCTTCTACCATCGGACTCAGGTGCCAATTATGCAGCGCGCATCCGTTCTGAATGAGGGCCTTGGGCGCATTCCCGAAGCCTTCAGCTGGGCGGTGGCTGCACTCCAGATCGACCCCGGTACAGTATGGGCTCAAAGTACGGTTCAGCGACTCGCTCCCCTTCGTCCAGATCTGCTCAGGAGAACATTGAAAGAAACAAGCCTCGCCGAACACTCCGACCTGTCGCATTTCCCCCTGCCTGACTGGCCACTTGCTGCATCCGAAGAAACCCATATCACAGATGCTTCACGTGCAGGAACAGACTCCGTGCAGTTTGCTGACGATACACAAAAAACGGGGATCGACTTTCAGTATTTCAACAGTGGGGACCCGTCAACTCCCGGAGCAAGAATTTTTGAAACCACTGGCGGAGGCGTCGGTGTGATCGACTTCGATGCTGATGGCTGGCCTGATCTCTACCTGACTCAGGGTTGCACATGGCCGCTGGCAACCGAGGCAAAATTGATGTCCGATCAGCTGTATCGAAACATTCGCGGACAACGATTTGCGGCGTCGACTGAACAAGCGGGGACCGTCGAAACAGGGTTCAGCCAGGGTGTCTCGGTTGGCGATATCGACCATGACGGCTTCCCCGACGTCTACGTTGCCAATCTGGGACAGAATCGACTGTTCCATAACAACGGCGACGGGTCGTTTACTGACGTCACGGCGTTCACCGGACTGGACGGAGCACTCGCAGATGTCTGGACAACCAGCTGTATGATTGCCGACCTGAACGGCGATGGCCTGCCCGACCTGTTTGACGTGAACTATGCCGCAGGCTCCAATATCGAGACGCTGATCTGTGAAGAGAATGGGACCCATCGTTCGTGTTCACCCCGTGCGTTCGATGCGGCTGCTGACCATTTGTGGGTGAATCAGGGAGATGGACGATTCGTCAATGTCAGTGAGATCAGCGGACTCAACGTTCCCGAAGGATTCGGCCTGGGAATCATTGCGGCTGATTTCTCCGGAGATGGTCGGCTCGACGTCTTTGTAGCCAACGATGAGGTGCCCAACTTCTATTTTGTCAGCCAGAATTCTGCCGGCCCTGTGCCTGTGTTTGCGGAACAGGCGATGATTGCCGGCGTGGCAGTGGACGGTGAAGGAGCTGCCCAGGGCTGCATGGGGATCGCTGCAGACGACGCGGATGGCGACGGACTCACTGACCTGTTTGTCACAAATTTCTACCAGGAATCCAACACACTTTATTCCCAGGCGACTCGCGGGCAGTTTTTTGATGCCACGCGAAAAGCCGGATTGCGGGATCCGAGCTTTGCAATGCTGGGCTTCGGCACGCAGTTCATTGACGGGGAACTTGATGGCTGGCCCGACCTGGTGCTGACCAATGGTCATATTGATGACCTGACTGCACTTGGCGAACCCTGGCAAATGCCGCCGCAGTATTTTCGCAACATCGGAGGTGGTCAATTCAGAGAACTGCCCGCAAGTCAGCTTGGCCCTTTTTTCTCAGGACGGTATCTGGGCCGGGGGCTGGCTCGAATTGACTGGAATCTGGATGGGCTGGACGACTTCGCTGTTTCTCACATCGGTTCACCCGCCGCGTTGTTGACAAACACGACGGCTGAACACGGCCACTTTCTGACAATCCGACTTCGTGGATCAGAGACCAGCCGGGATGCGATTGGAACGGAAGTGGAAATTCAGAGAGGCGATCGCAACATTGTCAAAACGCTGTTCGGCGGCGATGGATATCAGGCATCCAACCATCGACAGCTGACGATTGGGCTTGGCGATCAGATTCGCGTGGGATCTTTGCTTGTCAGGTGGCCGGATGGCCGCCAGCAGAGATGGAATGATGTGCCTGCGGACCAGTCCGTCACGGTCATTCAGGGACGTGAAGTGCTCTACAAGAGTTGTGAGTAGTCGGATTTTCAACGTCTGCTGAGCAGGGCACTAACCTGGGCCGATGCAACTTTGCAGAGTCTGTAGGCCGGACCAAGCGAAGCGCCG
>JAYSPO010000983.1:0-1171 GCA_043722015.1 Candidatus Kuenenia sp.
AGACTTTCTCAAACGGACCAGCTCCCATCGGAGGATCAACGCAGAGAATCTCGTCGCGTTGCCAAAGAGCCAACACCAGATGATTGACTTTGGTTTTCCCCGCGACCGAAACGATCACCACGCAGTCGCGCGGCAGTCCGTCGCAAAGATTTCGCAAGGTCACTTTTTCACGCGTTTCGACATTGAGTCCGTGGGCTTCCAGCACGGACTTCACGGTCTGAAACTGGACGCCAGAAGTTGTCGGCGACAGCGACCGCATCAGCACTTTCGCGTCGAACTCGATGCCAAACCATTTCAACGCAAACGCCGAGGCCGTGAACCCGCACTGGCGAATGTTGTGAAGATCACTCGGGTCACCATACGCAGGCTTCGCTTCCGGCACCGGCTCCGCAGCCGATGCGATTGCGGGAATCAACAGCACCGCCACAAGGGCGAACGATCGTGCCCGACGAATCCAAAACCCAACAACGACGATCAACATCAATCCAAACCCGTAGGCCACTTTGACCCAGAAGTTCGTTCCTGTCTGAACGTCCTCCGGACGCAGCCCGTGTCTCTGGATGAATTGATTGATCGCCTCGACCTCATCAATCGGTCCACCAGTGACTGTGTAGAATTTTCCGCCAATCCGGTCATCCACTTGCGTGCCAACCGGGAAATCAACGGAGTAATCACGGGCACTCACGCGGGGATTCACGATGCAGTCGGTGAGCGTGAATCGTACGCCGTCTGATTTCCAGTGAATGACATGTGGCCACCACCCATCGCCGGCTTTCGCCAACTCCGCCGTGGCGGACCAGTAGGCGACTCCTCCAGGGACGGTGATGTATTCCAACTTCTCCCAATGCCCTCCACGCTCAAGATTCAAAACCAATTGAAGTTGTCCCGCGGGATGTCCATTTGCACCTGGACGATCCAAAATCAATTTCCAAGTCCCGTTCCCAAAATCTTGGATTTCCGATCGTCGCTTCTTCTGGCGCTGCTCGCGAAGCAACTCAGACAGCGTGGTACTCTCAGTTGATCCTTCACACCGAATCAGCGGAAAACAAGAAGCCAAGCCAGAACCCAACACCTCGTGGTCCAGTGGTGAACCCGGCTCAATCATTCGGTCCACTGCTCCTTCGATCGGCCATTCGTCCAACTTCGGAATCACCTTTCCTGGCTTTTGTTG
>JAYSPO010000984.1:0-3665 GCA_043722015.1 Candidatus Kuenenia sp.
TCTGGACGTGAACGCGGAGTCGATCACGGCCGACAATGTCTGTCTGCATTTTTCGGTGAGCGACACCGGTATCGGGATTCCCACCGACAAACAGAGTCGAATCTTTCGGCCGTTTGAACAAGCCGAGGAGTCCACGACGCGACGTTTTGGCGGCACAGGCCTCGGCCTGACAATTTCGGGACAGTTAGTAGAAATGATGGGTGGCAGAATCTGGGTCGAAAGTGAATCTGGCTGCGGCTCGACGTTTCACTTCACTGCCCGATTTGGGATCTCTGCGAACTACCATCAACGGGTACCGGCGGAACTTACGTCACTTGTGGACCTGCCGGTTCTGGTCGTCGATGACAACCATACCAATCGCCGCATCCTGAGTGAGATGTTGCAATACTGGCACATGCAGCCGGTGCTGGCAGACTCCTCCTCCTCCGCCCGACGCGTGCTGCAGGATGCGGACGAGTCAGAACGGCCCATTCGGCTGATCCTCCTTGACCACTATATGCCGGATGAAGATGGCTTTCAGTTTGCGGAAAGCGTCAGCGAAATTCTGAAACGGAATCAATGTCCGGTGATTATGATCTCATCGGGCTCAGCACCGGTCGATGCGGACCAATGCCAGAGACACGGCATCAGTCGGTTTATGACAAAACCGGTGATTGCATCAGAGTTGCTCGACGAGGTGTTACGTCAGTTTGGAGGGTACATGGCCCTGGGTCCGCAGTCGCCGCGGTCCGCCGCCAGTGGCTCGCAGGTTCAACCGCGGCGCATCCTGCTGGTCGAAGACAATGAAATCAATCGCCGCGTCGCGCTGGGGTTGCTCCATGCCCGCGGGCATCTGGTGGTTGTGGCTGAGAACGGACTTGTGGCAGTGAATACGCTCACCGAGCAGGACTTTGACGTGGTGCTGATGGATATGCAGATGCCCGTGATGGACGGCTATGAAGCCACGGTCGCAATCCGGAATCGCGAACACCAGTCCGGCGGGCGTACCCCTGTTGTAGCAATGACGGCCGAAGCTCTCAAAGGTGATCGCGAGCGCTGCCTCGAAATCGGCATGGACGACTATGTTGCTAAACCCATTGTAGCCGCTGACATGTACCGCGCAGTCGAACGGTTCCCCGCCATTTGTCTGGCATCGAAGGGGCCAGGCTTGAAGGCTTCCGGGGACAGTTCTTCACGGCCTGAGCGTGGTGCTGAACTGCGAGACTTCCTGACTCCCGATCGCTCAGAGCACCCGCGTTCACAGGCCGTTACGCATGCGATCGATACGTTGCCGAAGATTGAGTTGCCGAAGATAGATTGGAAGGGAATTAAAGAGTTGCTGGCCTGCGGGGTTGATGAGTTGCAGGCTTTCGCGAACGTGGTGAAAGAGGAAATTCCCGTTCAGTTGTCTGACATTCGACGCGCGCTGGGGACGCGTGATCCAAAACTGCTGAGGCGTTTCGCACATTCGCTGAAGGGATCGGTCAGCTATTTCGGTGCGGAGGAACTCATACAGGCGGCACTAGCGCTCGAACTCAGCGGCCGGGAAGAATCCTTTGAGCGTACCGCCGAGCAACTGGCGACGCTCGAACGCGAAGTGGCCAGATTTCTGGCGGCTCTGGAGATCACGCCCCCCGATTCGATTTTCTGAAGATCAACTTCGGCCCGCTCGCTCCGTCGACCGTGTGATTTCGCAGAACGGCAAAAAGTGCCGCTGCAAGCCTCCTTATCTGAAAACCGTCCAGCAGAACACACATTCCTTCCTGGTCGAGTTTATCGAATAAATCATTTGTGACGATTATTCCGGCAGCGTTGGTTCATTTTCGAAGTGAATCGACCCCGCGTTTTTTGCTGACCGGACAACCGGAGGCGGGAACTGATTCCCGTTAAAGAAGTGTCGTTGCGGGAGTCAAGTCTCTGCCCGATTGCCATGGAAGGCCAAGGTCAAGCGATGAAGTTCGGCTCAGGATTCTGCATGAAGCTGTGCGGCGGTCTGCTGTCGCTGCATCTGCTCACATCCGTCGTGTCAGCACAGGACCGTCAAGGCACGACGCAAAGCCTGACGGCATCGCCGTTTTTATCGGAACCTGACTGGCTGATTGCCAGTGATGACGCTCCATCAGGCACGCTGCTGACCGATTCTCTGCGAGTCGCTGCACATGATAACTCAGCAGATGAAATTGATATTTCAGAGGGGTCTGAACTGTCAGATGAACAACCATTCGGTGGCGACGGGAATCCTTTTGAAGCGGACCTGAATCGCCTTCAGAAACGTATCGATCAGCTGGAGGCCTCAGAGAAGAAGCGATCCGATTCGGACAAGAAAAAGAAAGACGACGAAACGAAAAAGACCGAAGGCTGGCAGGATATGTCCACGGACAAGTGGACAGTCAAGCTGGGTGGGCATGTTCAGATGGAATACGTCAGCTGGGCCGATGCGGCTCCAACGATTCCCAATACTCAGGACTACTTTGAATTCCGTCGCTTGCGACTTACAGCAGACGGCACAGGATATGGCCAATGCGACTTTCGACTGCAGATGACGCTGGAGCCGGAAACCGTCGGCACAAACGCCCCTGGGATCGTGACATCGCCTGATGTCAAAGATGCCTATTTCTCGATGAATGAAATTCCAGGCCTGGGACGTGTGCGGATTGGAAACTTCTTCGTCCCGTTTGGACTGGAACAGGTCACAAATGACACGATGAACATCTTCATGGAACGCTCCATTCCGACGCAGGGTGTCTTCACTGCCGATCGCGAAGTCGGCATCGCATTGTATAACTGCTCGGACGACCAGAACGTGACGTGGGCCACAGGCATCTTTATTGACAGCATTAGTGAAAGTCTGAAAGAGCGAATTGATGACAATCAGGGTTACCGCGTCAGTGGTCGCCTGACATGGACGCCGTTCTATGATGAACCATCGAGTGGTCGCTACCTGATTCACACAGGCATCGGTGTTCTGCACACTCAGGATCAGGACAACAAAGTCCGTGTCCGTGCACGACCTCAGGTTCACGAAGGTCCGTTTCTGATCGATAGCGGAATTCTGGCGGCAAGTTCTTATACGACCGGAAATCTGGAATTCGCGGCGGTTATGGGACCAGTCACACTGCAAAGCGAAGCCTACGCTTCCAGTGTTAATATGATATCTGGCGGGGCACAAACTTTGACCGGCGCATACGCTCACATGAGCTATTTTCTGACGGGTGAAAATCGCATTTACGACCGATTCGGACAACACGGAGCTCAGTTTGGACGGAACGTCCCGTACTCTAACTTCTTCATGGTACCCGGTGCGATCAGTCCCGGTGCGTGGGAGCTGAAAACACGTTATTCCAACCTCAATCTCGATCAGGTTAACAAGGGACAATACAACGATATCACGACCGGCTTCAACTGGTACTGGAGCGATCGAACCCGGGTGATGTTCGACTGGATCCACCCCGTGACAACAAGTCAGACGACATATGGCGCGACACAGTCTGATTTGCTGGGCATACGATTTGACTTTAACTGGTGATCCGTGCGTTGATTTGAAATTTCAGATTTCAGATTTCAAATTTGAAAACTGCTGCCAACCGAGTAGAGGCCATTCCCATGAATACTCAAACACGTCGAATGACTCTGCGTTCGCTGCTGGCTGCATCCGTCGCGTCGATTTACGTTGGATTTCCGACCGA
>JAYSPO010000985.1:0-1177 GCA_043722015.1 Candidatus Kuenenia sp.
TTCCCGGTGCTCATCGGAGGTAAGGTCTACAACACGCTGCAGTTTGTGATGACGATCAAGGTTTTCACCGTTCTAGGATTCTGTCTGTTCCTTGGCTTGTTTTTCGTCAGTGTTGAAGGCTGGATCGACGTGCTCAGCGGATTTTTCAAATTCGGTAACATGCCGACGGCAGACATTATTGATGGCAAGGACACTGTGACAAATGCCTTTACGCATTTTTGGTCCAACGGAACTCTTCCCGTGCTGGCCCTCGGCAACATCGCGATGCTCGGAGCGTTCGCCGGATATGCGGGCGGCGGCGGTCTGAGCAATTCCGCGTACAGTAATTTTGTGCGAGATAAAGGTTGGGGCATGGGAAGTCAGGTCGGTGCCATTGCCAGCGCCGTGGGTGGTCGCAATGTGGCCTTGAGTCATGTTGGGAAGGTGTTCCCGATCACAGCGGAGAATCTGCGACGCTGGAATGGCTGGTGGAAGTATATTCTGGCCGATCAACTCCTGGTCTGGGTGCCGGGATGCTTTATGGGAATGGCATTGCCGGCCCTGATGTCGATCCAGTTTGCCCGCAATTCGGCAATGTACGGTCAAAACATCACTTATTCACAGCCGCTGATCGCAGCGGACGGGATTCGGCAAACCGCCTCGCTGGGCAGTTGGGCGCCGATCCTCTGGATTGCATCGCTGTTTGTCGGCCTGATGGTGTTCCTTCCCAGTCAGATGTCAATTGTCGATGATTTCGCTCGCCGCTGGACGGATATCCTGTGGTCGGGAAGCCGTCTGGCGCGTAAGCGTCTGAAAGACAGCCAGGTTCATTATCTCTATTATGCGATCCTGACGCTGTACGTGGTCTGGTCGTTCGTCATGGTCACGGTCTTTCTGCTGGTTGGAGACGCACCGAAGTTGATGGTGACTCTGATTGCGAATGTGAACAATGTGGCATTGGCATTTACGGCGTTTCATATTCTCTGGATCAACTGCCGCCTGCTGCCGGAGCCGATCCGGCCGCGCTGGTATCAACGAGTCGGAATTGCCTCCTGTGGAATCTTTTATGCCGCAATCGCGATGCTGGTGTTCTGGACAAAAGTGCTGCCGATGATGTTTGGATAACAAACATCTATGGATCTGGTGTGTAGGCCGGACCAAGCGCAGCGCCGTTCCGGCGCGGCAGATGCCGGAACGG
>JAYSPO010000986.1:0-5802 GCA_043722015.1 Candidatus Kuenenia sp.
TCGGAAACCGGTTGCCAGCCGACTGGTTGCTCTCCGCCGGAGTCATGGTGCTGTTCCGATCGTGGCATGGCAGATCGGGGACGGACATCCTTTTGAATACGATCCGCTCGTAGAAGTAAAATCGCCTGAGTCATCATCAATGCTGCTGGTCTCCAGCGGAAGTAACAACGAAACAGACATTAGTCCGGCCTCGCCCGACGACACGGAAGTCGCGGATCAGACATGGTCAGGTCACCGATTTCTCTCACCTCCCACAGGCCAGGGAACTCGTCTCTTCGTGATGACTCAAAATGACATTCAGATATTTTTGAACTGCCTGGAAAGGAATACGGGGGCGCTGTTGTGGCGGCAACCACTCGCCTACACCGATGACAATTCTCTCGCCTTTGCCGACACGTCGATCTTCACGCAACGCACGAGCACTTGTGTTGTGAACGGCGAAACAATCGTGTGCAGTCTGGCTGATGGAATGCTGATCGGCGTCCGCGCAATCGACGGGACTCTGAAATGGGCAACGGCGATTCGCGATCAAGCGTCGCTTACGCCAGAGATCCGGTTCGGCTGGAGAATGCCGCCTGAAGAAGTACCGATTTCATCTCCGTCAATCCTGGTGCCGTGCATTTCCGACAACATTGTCGTCTGCGCCAATTACGCTTCTGTTTCACTGTACGGCTTGTCGCTGGAAACTGGTGAAATCCTATGGAAGCGTTCGCGCCGCGCGTTTGGTGCCGGAGAAGTCGGCGGCAGTCCGGACTACTATATCGCGGGAATTTCCGGAAGTCAGGTAGTCCTCGTCGGAGATCGTCATTGCCGCAGCGTGAATTTACAGACCGGCGTGCAGAACTGGGTCGTGCAGATTCCAGTCGGCAGTGGACGTGCCGAATGTCGCGGCGATCGTTGCTTGATTCCCATGCGATATGGTCAGGCACTCACGGTGAATCTGGCAACAGGCACGATGATCCCGCAATCGGTCGTGGATCCGCCGCATGATTCCATGGCGCAGTACGGGGCTGTCGCAAGTGATCATGAATTGGTCTGTGTGTCCACGCCGACGTGCGTCGCAGTGTTCCCCCGCGTTGATGCACTCCTGAACAACGTTGATCAATTGCCGGCATTGGCTGCCAATCCAACAAATCGATTTCTGATTCAGGCGCAGGCACATCTGATCAACGGAGATCTCGACGCTGCGCTGGAGTCGCTGAAAGAAGCCGTGGTTACTCGAAATCCAGGCACACCACCCGTGCCGCAGATAGATGAGTTTCTGGCGGAACTTATTCTGCAACAATGGGGCTTTGCGATCGGGAAGGGACGGGAGGCATTGCAAAGTCTGCCGCCGGGAGAATCTGCATTGCCCGGCGTGGAGACTCCGCGCGACGCTGAACTTTTGTCGCAATTGAAGCTGCCGGCAGACATGGAACTCCGAGCGAGCGTGTTTCAACTGCTGTCGGAGACTTTCCCGGCGCGCCGCTCACACGGGCTCGCGGAACTTAAACAAAGTCGTGACTGGCATAAAACGATCAGACTCACGAACCAATGGAGCGTCCGACCGGAATTGCTGTTCGACGAACCTGCCATCGATTTACCGCGTGACATCCTCGCACTTGACAGGCTTTCGAATCAGGAACTGCGGCAACTTGCCGGTCAGGCTTTGCTGCATCCTGAGTTGATACCGGACGATTCGTCACGTCAAAGACTTGCGAATCATCTGATCAGTCGCGGTGAATTTGCCGCCGCAGAAGTTTTTCTGATCCGCTGGTGCGAAGATTCAGCGACTGGAGACAAGACTTCGTACGGACAAGCATTAGATTTTCTGCTGCAATTGAGGACACTCCGGGACACCAACGTGTATCGAAGCCGACCGGTGCAGATCGACGACCAGGACGAGAATCCGAGTCGCGTCATCAGCAATTCAGAATCGCTCGAAACCGGAATCACATCGACGGTATCAGCGCCGCTTTCATTTGAGTTGTCGCCATTCATTCGACAGCCCGCTGTTGAATTTGAAGCGACTCACCGCCAGGACTGGTTCGAGCCACTGCCAACACATTGCGGGATGAACTGCTATCTGACGAGCGATGCCGATGAATCGGAAACGTTTATTTCGATTGATCCGCTGGATGGTTCCGTGCGAAATCAGTTTACCTTACCGTTTTCGACCGATTCTACGACCGGTCGTTTCGTGCCATTGTCGAACGGTGATTTCACGCCGGGAATGTTCCCCGTCAGCGGTACCAGCGAAATTGTGATGATCTCGTGTCCGATTCCCGGCGAGGCGGGCATCCTGTGGACCAGGCATATCCGCCATGGTGAAAACGATGCGCATCGCGTGGAATTCGGTGCTTTGGGTTCCGATCATTTTATCTGGCAGTTTGCCGACGAGCTGCACTGTTCAGACCCGTTGACAGGCGATGATTTGTGGAGTCGGAAACTGACACTGTCGCAGAGCGACCAGGCAATCATGGATCGTAGTCTAAGTCCGTCGGTACGCAGGATCGCCGGTGATCGACAAGCCACGATTGTCATGGGCAGCGACTCCCGCAGCTACGCACGTTTCAATACCCGCGACGGAACTCTGCTGGGTTCCGGGCGGCTGGCGATCGGTAAGTCCGAATCTGTTGTGACTGTCGGACGATGTCTGCTCTACACCGATGGGAATGCGCGCCTGCACTTGTTTGACAGCGCTTCCGGGAAAGATGAACTGGAAGACGATGAACCGATTTTGCCGCTGAATCGAGATGGCAGAACCATTTGTCAGGTGCTGGAAAACAATCGCGTGCTGATTGTCTCTGCCACACTTGAATTGATCTTGATTGACGTCGATCACGGCCAGATCATTTTCAATACTCCGGCATCGAAATTGGTAGAGTCCGGATTTGTATTTTCGTGCTCAGCATTTGAACGCCACGGGCGACTCTTTGCGGGACTCAGCGGCGAAGGCCATTCCGGGCGTGCGATTCACAATGCCTACAGTCGTGGCGCGCCGCAATTGTCAAACGGTCCGCTGCTGTGTCTGGATCCAGTCACGGGGAACGTTGAATGGAGCGTCCACGTAGAGCAAGCTGTGTTTCCGGAAGTGCACGGAGATCCGACGGATCTGCTGGTTTCCTGGTCAGCCCCCGAGGCGTCACTGGAATCCACCACTGGATATCAGTCGGAAGACAAGCTGGTGGTGCAGATCTATGACGAAACTACCGGGCAATTGATTGCCCGGTCACCCGTCTATTCCAGCCAACCCCCGCTCCGTTGCGTGCATCTTGGCGATGAAAAACTCATGCAGCTGACCACGCCGAATGCGACGATTTCAATTCGTACATCTCCCGCAGATTCAGGCGAATTTCCGTAGACCGCCATGCCGTCACAGCAGGTTGCTTGCCAATTCTGCCAGCTCACTGCGTTCGCCTTTCTCGAGCGTGACATGGGCGAACAACGGCTGACCAACCATGCGGTCGATGAGGTAACTCAGACCATTCGACAGCGAATCCAGGTATGGATGGTCGATCTGCTGAATATCACCGGTAAACACGATCTTTGTCCCCTCACCGGCGCGCGTAATAATCGTTTTAATTTCGTGAGGATTCAAATTCTGAGCTTCATCCACAATGAAGAAAACTCGCTGCAGACTACGACCACGAATGTAGGCCAGCGGAGTCACTTCGAGATGATTCTCGGCCAGAAGGTCCTGGACTCTCGGGGCACCTCCGATGTCCGATAACGGTGGTCGCATGACGGCCATGTTGTCGTACAGCGGCTGCATGTATGGGTCAAGTTTTGCCTGAATGTCGCCCGGCAGGAACCCCAGGTCGCGATTACTGAGCGGTACGGCTGGCCGCGCCAGCAGGATCTGGCGATAGCGTTTTTTGCATTCCAGCGCGGCTGCCAGCGCCAGCAGCGTCTTCCCCGACCCCGCCTTACCAGTCAGCGTGACCAGCTTGATCTCGTCGTTCATCAGGGCGCGGAGGGCGAATGACTGTTCGGCATTGCGCGGCGAAACCCAGGACGCAGAAACGCGGTCAATCCGGGTAAATGATTTCAAATGCGGATTGTAGGTCGTCAGTACCGATTTTGAGCCGTTTCGCAGCACGAAGTTCTCGTTTGCAATCGGCTGCCTCACGCAGTCCAACTGGTCTGCCGGAACCTGTCCGTCGCCATGAAAAAACTGTTCAAGTACACTCGTCTGAAGTCCTTCGATCAGACGCTTTCCCGTGTAGAGCTTGTCCATGCTCTCCACTTTATCGGTGCTGTAATCCTGAGCGCGGATGCCCAGGGATTTTGCCTTCATCCGCAGATTCGTGTCCTTCGTCACCAGCACCACGACACGCGGCGTTTCATCATGCTGCAGCGTGAGCGCGATGTCGAGGATCCGGTGATCCGGGCAGTCTTCCAAAAACGCTTCATCCATCTGCTGGCGATGATTCGCTTTCATCGCGATGCGAATTTTCCCCAATCCGTCGCCGATCGAAATGCCTTCCGATGACAACACGTCGCCAGTGAGTTCATCCAGGCGGCGGAGAAACGCGCGGGCCTGGAAGTTGATGTCTTCGTTGCCTTTCTTGAAGCGATCGAGTTCTTCGAGAACCGTGATCGGAACGGCAATGTCGTTGTCTTCAAAATTTCGCAGACATCCGGCGTCGTGCAAAATGACGTTTGTGTCCAGCACGAAAAGTTTGGTGGCTGGGTAAAGGACCTGTTCGATCATATACTCCTCCCTGATTCGCGGTCACGGTGAGACGCGCGCCGCATCCAGCACGGCGGTCGCAGGCTACATATTTTCCGTCGTCTGGACAATGTCATAATACGGTATCAACTCAGACGGAACGGAAGTTTTATTTCTGTCTCTTTTGTACTTGCCAAACGTTCATGTCTTATTAAGAACGGAATAATTGTGAAGATTCCTGAATCTGCGCTGATCGCAGGGTGTGGTTACGTGGGTGGCCGTGTCGCCACATTGTGGCAAGCACGAGGAATGCGGGTCGATGTGATTACACGCAGTGAGTCGAAGGCAAACGAACTTGCAAACTCGGGAATCACGCCGCTGCTGTTTGATCTGGCCCAGGCCACAACAATGCCGCAACTGCCGGACATTGACGCTGTACTCTGGAGCGTGGGATTTGAACGCACGTCCGGCGTGTCGCGGCAGGCGATCTGGATCGACGGCTTGCAACGACTGCTGAATGCCCTACCCCCTCGCACTGAACCTCGGCGAATTCTGTACACGTCCAGCACCAGCGTTTACGGAGAGGGACACGGCCAGGAGGTGGATGAGCATTCTTTGCCAATTCCCACGTCCGAAGGGGGCATTGCCTGTCTTGCGGCGGAACAGCTTCTGCAGGAGTTCGCGAAGCACAGTCCGGCGTCTGTTTCGATCCTGAGGCTGGCTGGGATCTACGGCCCGAATCGACTCCTGCGTCGGACTGCCGACCTTCAGAGCAACGTACCGATCATGTCGCCGCCGGATGAATGGTTGAATCTGATCCATGTTGAGGACGCGGTGACGGCGATTGACAGCATCAGCAGAATGGGATCGCCACCGTCGCTGATCAACATTGTGTCTGGCCAGAGCGTCACACGACGCGAGTACTACGCCACGCTGGCAAAGCTTGTCGATGCACCACCACCGACGTTTGCGGCACCAATCGCCGCGTCCACGTCACAACCTTCGCGTCGTGGCGGCAACCGCCGGGTTGTCAGCGGAATCCGCGAGTCATTGCAGATCCCGTTCAGATACGATTCAATCATTGATGGACTCAGTGCTGCATTTGCTAATTCGGCTGTCCCAGATTCGACCCCAACGGCCTCGTGCCG
>JAYSPO010000987.1:0-5920 GCA_043722015.1 Candidatus Kuenenia sp.
CTGGGCGAGATTGCGATCTCGATCAGCGGCGATCCGGACCAACGGGATTCGATTTCGCATACGATCCGTGAAGCGGGCAATGTGACTCGCGCGTTGGCGGAACTCCCGGTCGGCTCTTCGCTTGGTTTGCGCGGGCCTTTCGGGTCGCACTGGCCGACAGAGGATGGCGTTGGGCGTGATGTAGTACTCGTGGCTGGAGGCATCGGCCTGGCTCCGCTGCGGCCCGCGATCTGCCACTTGCTTGCACATCGGGAACTTTACGGCGAACTGAATCTGATCATCGGTGCACGCGAGCCTTCGGGGTTGCTGTACGCGACAGAATATGATGCCTGGCATGATCAGGGTCTCAATGTTCATGTCACCGTCGATCGTGCGAACAGTTATTGGCATGGGGCGATTGGCATGGTGACCAATGTGCTCGATCGATTGTGGCTGCGTCAGCCTGAGAACACGCTGATGATGACGTGCGGACCTGAAGTGATGATGTGGTACGCAGTGCAAATGGCAATCCGTCGCGGCCTTAGTCCGGAGTCCCTCTACGTATCACTTGAACGCAATATGAACTGTGCGATCGGCCTGTGTGGGCATTGCCAGTTTGGTCCTCAGTTCCTGTGCAAGGATGGACCAATTTTCCGGTACGATCGCGTGGCCTCCATTTTGTTGGTGGATGACCTGTGACTGATTCCACGTCTGTACAGAATTCGTCTGCTGCGGAAGATCCTGCGGTCGCCGTACGACCGCGTCCCAGACTTGCCGTGTTCAAGTTTGCGTCCTGCGATGGGTGCCAGTTGTCGTTGCTGGACTGCGAGGACGAATTACTCGCCGTCGCCAGTGCCGTGGAGATTGCGTATTTCCCGGAGGCCAGCAGCCGCATGGAACCCGGCCCGTACGATGTCGCGCTGGTGGAAGGATCGATCACGACACCGCACGATGCGCAACGGATTCAGGAGGTGCGGCGGATTGCTCGCACCGTGGTGACGATTGGGGCCTGTGCCACGGCCGGAGGAATTCAATCGCTGAAAAACTGGGCCGATCACGAAGACTATCTGCGATGTGTCTACGCCAGTCCTGAATACATTTCGACGTTGGCCACTTCCACTCCCATCGCGGATCACATCAAAGTCGATTTCGAACTGCGCGGATGTCCGATCAGCCGACACCAGCTTCTCGAAGTCATCGGTGCACTTGTCAATGGCCGACGACCGCGGCTGCCGGCTCATTCTGTTTGTCTCGACTGCAAGCGAAAAGGTACGGTGTGTGTCGAAGTGGCGCGGGGGATTCCGTGCCTTGGTCCGGTGACACATTCCGGCTGTGGCGCGATTTGTCCGAGCTATGACCGGGGCTGCTACGGCTGCTTCGGGCCTGTGGCACAGTCCAACTGTCATAGTCTCACAACTCAGTATCTCGACGCAGGGAATACGGCTGAGACGCTGCTGCCGCTGTTGCGAAACTTTAACGCCTCGGCGCCGGAATTTCGCGAGGCATCGAACCGGGTTGAGGAGATGGCAAATGACGGTCGCTTGTTTCAGGGCTAGCGCCCTGCGGCTGATTCATTCATCGGCGGCTGGAACCATACCGCTCATTGGATAACACAAGATGACTGAAACACGAACAATCAAGGTCGAAGCATTGACACGCGTCGAAGGCGAGGGGGGCCTTCATGTGCGGCTCAACGGCAACACCATTGAAGAGGTGCAGCTGTCGATCTATGAACCGCCTCGGTTTTTCGAGGGTTTTCTGCGAGGTCGTCCGCTGGAAGAAGTGCCGGACATCACCGCCAGAATCTGTGGCATCTGCCCCGTGGCTTACCAGATGAGTGCAGTCCATGCGTTGGAGCAGGCGTTAGGAGTCTCGATCAGCCCCGAGATTCGACGACTGAGGCGTCTGTTGTACTGCGGTGAATGGATTGAGAGCCACGGACTGCACATGCATCTGCTGCAGGCTCCGGACTTTTTTAACGCCGCCAGCGGGATCGAACTGGCGGCCCGCTTCCCTCATGAAGTCACGCGGGGCCTGAAACTCAAGAAGCAGGGGAACGAACTGCTGGAAGTTCTGGGAGGCCGCGCTATTCATCCGATCAACGTTGCCGTCGGAGGCTTCTATCGCGCGCCCAAAAAAGACGAAATGCAGAAGCTGATTCCCGCGTTCGAATGGGGACTGCAGGCCGCGATCGATGCGACTCGCTGGGTCGCTGGTTTCGAGTTTCCGGACTTTGAACGACACTACGAAATGATTTCCGTCTGTCATCCGGACGAGTATCCGATGAACGAAGGCCGGATCGTGTCAACATCCGGCCTGTCAATTGACGTTTCAGAGTATGAACAGACGTTCGCGGAGCACCATGTGGCGCACAGCACCGCGTTGCATTCTCTGCGAACTTCGGATCAGTCCAGCTATCATGTCGGTCCTCTGGCGCGGGTGAATCTGAATCGCGAAAAACTGTGTGAGACAGCTCGTCGGGTAGCGGATGAAGTTGGTTTCACAACTCCGTGCTGCAATCCCTTCAAAGCCATCATTGCCCGAGGCCTTGAAGTCATTCATGCGTTTGATGAAGCCCTGTCGATCCTGCGTGACTACAAACCTTTCAAGCCATCTCGCATTCCGTACGAACACCGTGCGGGCGAAGGGTGTGCGGCAACGGAGGCTCCCAGAGGCCTGATCTATCACCGTTATCAGGTGGACGCGCACGGTAAAATTGTACTGGCGAAGATCGTTCCTCCCACGTCACAGAATCAGCGACAAATTGAATTGGATCTGGTTGACTGGCTGCCTCGAGTGTTATGCGACGACGATCAGCGCACGGCAGATGAATGTGAACGACTGATTCGCAGTTACGATCCCTGCATCAGTTGTTCGACCCACTTCCTGAAACTGACTGTGGATCGTCGGGGATCCAGCGACGGGGGACTGTGATGAGTCAGTCCGAAAAAGTACTTGTCGTCGGTCTGGGAAGTGCCCACGGCGATGATCAGGCAGGCTGGCTGGTCGCTGAAGGCGTCGCCGGGCACTTCCGCACTCATCCACGCATTGTCGTGCGCCGGGCGATGATTCCCCTCGATGTGCTCGACTGGCTTGAGGATGTCAGCGTACTGCATCTCTGCGATGCCTGTGAGACGACAGAAAGTCACGGAAGACTGACCCGTTTCACATGGAATGCCGGGCAACTGGTCGATTCAGATAAATCAACTGATTCTGGCGTGAACGCATCTCTCAAATTGCGTGGAGGTCGTGGTTCCCACGACTTCGGACTGCTCGATGTTCTGCAGCTGGCGAAAAAAACAGGGCTGCTGCCGAAGCATGTGATCATTTGGGCGATTTCGGGCAAATGTTTTCGACCGGCAGACGTAATGAGTGATGACACCAAGAATACCGTATGCCAAGCAGTGGATGCGGTGATGAAGGAATTATCCAGGATCCTTTGTGGGGGCGAATCAGCTATTCTCTGAGGTCAAAGGCGTGATAGAATTTTGCTACACGAAGACGCTACTATGGAGCTTGCCTGCATGGAGCGATGATCATGAACTCCGCGTGTCAGGGGATCATCATCCTACCCGGACAAGCCAGGAAGTGATGGGGTTTCCATTGATCGATCCGTCTGGTGGTGATCAAAGCTCGATGGGGACGAGCCCACATCGGGGCTGGTGCGTCGTTACGGTTTTTTAATTGCCGAAATCGAATCGAAACTCCAACATCTCAGGAACGAAGCGGGGCAACTAATATGTGTGCGATGAAACGACAACGGACTGAAGCACGACAAATTGGCGCTGCGACTTTTTCAAAGGGTGGCGTCGTTTGAGATCAAAGTCCTTCAGACTGACGGTGAGGGAGCAAATCTCGAATGCATGAAGAATCTTTAATGCGATCGCTGCTGCGGCAGGTGGACGAATTGGCTCAACAGCATCATGCCATTGCGGTTGAAGAGATCGAAGTGGAAGTCGGCCCGCTGAGCGGAGTCGAACCGTTGTTACTGCAGGATGCATTCGAGCGACTCAAAGGTGATTTTCAGTGGCCCCTTGCAGAGCTCACCGTGCAGCAGGTGGGACTTGATGTTCTATGCAAAAGCTGTCAAAGCGAATCACAGCTTCAAAACTTTCATTTCGTGTGTCGTGAGTGCGGCTCCACATCGCTCCAGATTCTTCGCGGAGATGCATTTCGGCTGCTGAATGTCAGAATGCAGATTGATGATTCGGAAACCGCGAGCGGAAACGAAGCTTCCAGGGTGGAACAAGCGGCGATAATTGCTCTGTCACGCATTTATTGATCGCTTGTGTGCCACTGGCTCTGCCAGTGCTCCTCATTTGGAGAAAGCACTGGCGGTGCCAGTGGCACACATCAAAACACGACTGACAGAGTACCAGGAGCGCGGCCCATCTTGATTCATCATTCCGCGAGCCGAACATAACAGGACAACCAGAATGCCAACCACAACCATCGCCGTCAATCAGGATGTGCTCGCCGCCAAAAAGCAGCGGGCCATGGAACAGCGTGATAGCTTTACCGAGCAGGGCACGTTTGTTGTCAATCTTGTCTCATCTCCCGGTGCCGGCAAGACAAGTCTGCTGCAGGCGACGGCGAGGTACTGGAAAAATCGATTCCGCGTCGGCGTCCTCGTGGGAGATCTGGCCACGGATCGGGATGCCGCACGCCTGCGACCGTATGTTCCGGTCGAACAGTTAACGACTGGAGGGGCATGTCATCTGGAACTTTCGCTGGTCCAGCAGGGGCTGAGTCGTCTGCCTCAGCAGCAATATGATTTCCTGTTCATCGAAAACATCGGAAATCTTGTCTGCCCCGCATCGCATGACCTGGGCGAGCATGTGCGCGTCGTCGTCCTGAGCACGACAGAAGGCGACGATAAGCCTGGCAAGTATCCGAAGATGTTCCGCACCAGTCAGGCGATGGTGATCAGCAAGAGCGACTTGTTGCCTTACGTCCCGTTCTCCGTGGATGCTGCGATACAAGATGCGAGATTAATTCAGCCGGATCTGGTTACGATTCTGACGAGTGCCACACGAGACGAGGGTCTGCAGGATTGGTGTCAGTTTCTGGAGGGCGCTCGAACAGCGATGCTGGCCAGCCGAGATGCTGATGCGACTGAGCGTCTGGCGACATCGCAGACGGGTGCATCATGAAAGCGGTCAAGCCTTCCCAGCCAGCCTGTGGCCACCTTCTCCCCCGATCTCGGGGGAAAAGAGACATTGGTCTCAATGCGACTGAAGCGGTGATTGCGAGGCAGATCCTGCTGCAGGGGCGAGTTCAGGGGTTGGGCGTGCGGCCGGCGATCGCGAAACTGGCACTTCGTCTGAAGTTGAATGGCACAGTGACGAATACGTCGGAAGGTGTGCTGATTCATCTGGAGGGACTGGATTCTGAGATTGCTCGTTTTCAGACATTGCTGGCCGATGCAATGCCTCCGCTGGCGGATTTTCACTTTGGCCGAATTCTTGACATACATGTGGCCGGATGTCAGGAGTTCGCAATTCTGGCCGGATCGGATTCCGCCACGGCAGCTGCCGTTGACGTGCCGACGGACCTGGCAATGTGTCCGGAGTGTGCATGTGAATTAACAGATCGAACGGATCGCCGCTTTGGATATGCATTCTCCAGTTGTACGCGGTGCGGACCGCGATACAGCATCATTCGCGCGATGCCCTATGAACGACGCGATACGTCGATGGCATCGTATTGTTTGTGCGCATCCTGTGACGCAGAATTTCGCCACAGCGAGGACCGTCGATTCCATGCCCAAACGGTCGCCTGTCCTGCTTGCGGGCCGCAGCTTTGGTTCGAAACGGAAAACTCGTCGAACCACCGCACCGGAATGGATGCGATTGTGGCCGCAGCCGAGGTGCTGCGGGCGGGTGGAATTCTCGCAATGAAAGGTCTCGGCGGATATCAATTGATCTGCGATGCCACGCAT
>JAYSPO010000988.1:0-1401 GCA_043722015.1 Candidatus Kuenenia sp.
AGTTCGTCAGGGTGCATCATCCACCGCCACCGTTGGGCGTGCGTTTCCCAGCGGACGGTGCCACCTTTACAGATGATGGTGATCGTAACTTCGTTCGGCGCCTGGTGCTGGTTGAGACTGTAACTGCCGAGCACATCGCCATGTCGCGTCAGCACATGCACCGTGTCTTCAACAGTCACGCCCGAGAGCACCCGGTGAGCCGCATCCGCGACAAGTCGCTCGATCGGGCCGACCAGCCATTCTCCCGCATTCAGAACATGCGTCAGCGCGTCCTGAATCGCTCCACCTCCCGTTGCGTGATCTACGTAATACGTGTCGCGATACGCCGGACGGTAGGTGGGAAAATTCTGACCACAGACGGCTACAATCTCGACGGGCTTTCCGAACCGACCGCTCAACACGGCTTCTCGCATCGCCGCCAGCGCCGGATAACATCGCAGGACATAGGCCACTCCCACCACGAGACCACGCTGGCTGACCATGCGTGCCAGCTGGTTGGCTCCGTCGGTGCTTGTGCTGAGCGGCTTTTCGATCAGCAGATGGATGCCGGCGTCAGCCAGTCGTATGGCAATCTCCAGATGTCGATTCGCGGGCGTTGCAATGACGGCTGCTGTGACTCGCCGGGTCGGCTGATCAGGCACATTGGCTCCACCGGCCAAAGCCGTTTCAAGATCGGTGAAACCGCGAACGTCATAGCGCTCGGAGATGGTGGCACGGAGTACGTCATTGATCTCAACGAATGAGACCTCAGCGCGCCCCGTTGCCTGAAAACAACGCAAATGCCGCTCACCGATGGAACCGACGCCAATAATCAGCACATGCTGCGGATCACTCATTCCTGGAGACCTTCCGACGCAAACCGCATGGCGTACAGGTCAGCATCCTTCATGACGAATCGCAGGCGAACAGCTTTGCCGGCAACGGAACCCACTTCGCTGCCGGATTTCCAGCTCACCGTGCGATTAATTTCGTTTCCAATGACTTCCACGCAATCGGCTGCCGCGAAACCCGGAATCGGGTGACCATTCGTGTCCTGAATTTCCACGCGGATCGAGCCTACGGCAGAAGTTGAGAAGTTCAGATCCAGGCGACTGCCGGAAAAAATCAACGGCTTTGTGAGCAGTTCCCCACCGTTGTAATCAGCATGGACAGACGCAAACCCGTCGAGACGTAAAGCGTAACGATGCAAATGCGCAGTCGGCTGAGCGTTGTCCTGATTCGTATAGATCGACATCTCGGTCGGTCCGGTCTGGAGGATGCCCAGGGCGGGATAGTTCGTGCGGGACACCCAGTTCCGCGCTCCGATGCCGGGCCGAATGAAGGAACTCAGAAACGTACGATCGTAGACATGGCCACCACGTGTGGTCATCAGCACCGCGTCGGATAAGTCCTTGTGGTAAC
>JAYSPO010000989.1:0-1347 GCA_043722015.1 Candidatus Kuenenia sp.
CGGCTCGCCGTTAAACGATTTGTGCCAACTTACTTATGCACAAGTGCTTATCGGGCAGCGCCAAACAAGAATTTGCCGTAGCGGAATTCGCCAGAATCCAGAAAGCCTCTGAATTCTTACGAATTCAGCTACGAAACAGGGGAGTGATCAGCGATGAAAAGATCTCATTCCGCAACGTCGGCAACTTCTGACATTGACCGCCGCAAATGGCTTCAGGAGACTGCGGGACTTGCCGCGATGCTCGGCCTGTCTCGCGCCGCGGCATGGGGAGCGAGGTCGGATGAAAGCCAGGACAGCTCAGTGAAACGCGCCAGGATCGCCATCACGCTCGATCTGGAAATGAGCGCTCAATATCCGACGCAGGATCAGGTCCACTGGAACTATGAAAAAGGAAACCTCAACGAGGAAACTAAACGCTACGCGGTCGAAGCCGCGCGGCGTGTGAAGCAGGCGGGGGGCACGCTGCACTTCTTTGTGGTGGGACGTGTGTTCGAGCAGGAAAACATCGACTGGTTGCGCGAAATCGTCGCGGCCGGCCATCCGGTGGGCAATCACACGTACGACCACGTCAACGTCAAAGCACAGACGCCGGAGGATCTGCAGTTCCGCTTCCGCCGCGCACCGTGGCTCATCGAAGGCAGAACAACTCACGACGTGATCGTGGAAAACATTCGATTAACCACAGAAGCGATGAAGAATCGCATCGATGTGGCGCCGGCAGGATTTCGCACGCCCGGTGGATTCAACAACGGTCTGCACGACGTCCCCGAAATTCAGCAACTCCTGCTCGATCAGGGATTCCGCTGGGTCAGCAGCCTGTATCCGACTCACCGCGCGGCAATTACCGACGACACGACATGGAACGAAGTGCGTGAGGACATTGTCGCTCAGCAGCAGGCGTCTCAGCCGTTCGTCTATCCGTCGGGTCTCATCGAGATCCCTATGAGTCCGATCAGCGATGTCACAGCCTTTCGCGCGCATCAATGGAAGCTCGATCAGTTTCTGGAAGCGATTCAGGCCGCTGTCAGCTGGACGATCGAGCATCGCGCTGTCTTTGATTTTCTGGCCCATCCGTCGTGCCTGTACGTGACTGATCCCGAATTTCGCACAATCGATCTGATCTGCGACCTCGTGCACAAATCCCCGGATAAGGCCGAATTTGCCGACCTTGATCGGATTGCCGACCGCGTTGCCGGATCGCCAAATCCGCAGTGATACTTGCTCCACGCGGAGCATCAGCACTCGTGCATATAGCTCGTTCCAAAAGTTTTGCGACACTTCTATTGACACGATGATTCGTCTATGACATAAAGTTCTCATGAGCGATGGATCGCTGACAATTAGCGG
>JAYSPO010000990.1:0-2481 GCA_043722015.1 Candidatus Kuenenia sp.
CTGCAGCACAAATGTGCGGGCTGCGGCGATGTCTCGCAGAAAGGCTTCTGGTGTCAGTTCTACGGAAAATGATTGCGACGCAATCACAGCGTCAGGACCGTAATCCAGTCGATAATCGACGGTTGCATTTCCGTCGTAGGCGGGAATGACTTCGATCCACTGCTCACCGGCACGATCGTTCACGCCGTGTGATTCTTCAACCGGGATTTGTGATCGTGCAGTGGATTGTTGAGTCAATCCGGCGGCGAGAATTGCTTCGCAGAACGGCATGCTGGATCCATCCACTGCCGGGACTTCAAGCGAATCGATTTCCACCAGACAGTTATCGACCTGCAATCCGGCCAGCGCGGCCATCAGGTGTTCCACTGTTTCCACGATGGCTCCGCTGCGTGATGCAAGAACCGTCCGGCGTGCGGCGGATCTGACATTGTCTACATGCGCGACGACTTCTGGTCGATCTTTCAGGTCCACTCGCCGAAACACGATGCCAGTGCCTGGATCTGCCGGACGCAGACGCACTTTCACGTCAATTCCGTGAAAGAGTCCCTGGCCTGCGATCAGCGCCGGACGCGCGAGAGTCTGCTGTTGCGAGCGGTGAGTCTGTTCAAAACTCATGAGCTGGCTTCCCCCAAAAAATTCAGCATGAAACCGGCAGCGGAAATCCGGAAGGACTCCACTGCCGGCAATTCTTTGTGATCAACGTGGCCGACCGACCCGGCGATTACGTTTATTTAAGAGCTGGTGCACGCGATTCATCAGCGGTGGCTGATGCACCCTTGACAGGTGGACGTGATCCTGCGGTTGAGTCATATTGCTTATTCAATGTCTGCAGTACAACGTCTGTAATATCGTCTTCAGCACGATGGAAGACAACCTGTTTGTTCATCCGTTGAACAGCTTCAGAAGGAGCCGTTTCGTCGTTGATGTCCTTGCGGTCAAAACGAATAACCACCGTGAACTTTGCAAACTCAGCATACTTCTTGACCATGCTCGTCGTGTCTGAATAGATCACTTTGAACATTTCGGATTCGCGGCGAGCCAGCTTACGCTGCGTGGCAGCGCGGAAGGCTTCGAATTCACCCTTGGCGTCCAGCAGAGCTTTTTCACCCTGTTCGTATTGAGCACTGCCAGGTGCCAGTTTGGATTCAATCATTTCCTGCTGCATCTTCTGCATCCGCTCAACCATCAGCTTGGCTTCAGCGTCGCTCTTTTCGATTTCGGCCTGCAGTTCGGCACGCATGTCCTCAAACTTCTTGTACCCCTGGAAAACCTCCGCCATGTCAACAAGTCCGACGCGATGCGGGGACGCATCTTTTGGAGTGGCAGCTGGCTTTGCCGCGTCCTGAGCAAGGATCGGGGAAGCAAAATTCACTGCGGCGGCTGCGAGCAATGCAACGACGATTTTCATCACGGTAAGGGCACTCCTTTGCCAATCTGATGCCCCCGATTCCGTGGGGCGGATAGTGCGTTTATGCAGTCCCTGAAGCAAATCAAGGATCGGCGGGTTTTCGCAGACTGCCGAAATGTGGTCAATACGAAGGAATTGGAAAAGTCGGTCGGATCATGCCCCGGAATCTGCATAGACGCTGCCATTCGGCAATTTCTGCATGGGACCGAGTATCGCAATTGCCGCAATATCCCCAGTTTGCCATTCGGGGTTGATTTTCTGAGATGACTTGTGCGGCGCTGTTTTTTTGGCGAACCGCAGCGAGCCGGCGTCTTGAGGGAAACGCAGTTCTCCGGGTGGAAGAGGCGATCGTCCTTCGGTGTTTCGCTTGAAACCCTTTTTGGCACGTCCCTTCGTTCGCTGGATCGCACTTGCTCGTGACCAAAATGCATCGGCAGGCTAGATTGCCGACTTCAACGGCGGTGCCAACTCGATGTGAATTCAACTTCAACTTCTTTCGCTTTTAATCAGGAGACAACCGGATGCGTCTTTATGCTCTGTTGCTACTCACGGTGTCTTCTTACTCGTCAGCGAGCGTCATGGCTCAGGAACTGCCTGACCAAGCGACGGCGATTGAAGAGATCGAACGGCTGGGTGGAACAATTAACCCAGATAATGCCTCACCATCTCAAACCGGGTTCAGCGTTTCGCTTTGCGGGTGTGAAAGGTTCGACGACGACAACATACACCTGCTGAAATCAATTGAGAACGTGACGTGGCTCGATCTAACAGCTACCCGGATCACGGATGAAGGCTTGAAAGAATTGAAAGGCTTCAAGAGTCTCGCTTTACTTGGTCTCCAGAATACGATGATCACTGATGCTGGATTAAAAGAATTGTCGGAACTCAAGTCGCTCACGACACTGGATCTCACAAGAACTTCGACGACGGATGTGGGGCTGAAAGAATTATCGGGACTCGTTGCGCTCAAGAAACTATAGCTCGTTCCAAAAGTTTTGCGACACTTCTATTGACACGATGATTCGTCTATGACATAAAGTTCTCATGAGCGATGGATCGCTGACAATTAGCGG
>JAYSPO010000991.1:0-4055 GCA_043722015.1 Candidatus Kuenenia sp.
CCCGCGCCAGGATCAAACCGGCATCGGTCGCAGATTCAGCAACCAGCCCAGGATACTTTTCCGTCATCTCTGGCGAACGACCGCCTCCCTGTTAAACTGTCGATCGAAGGACTTCAATCTGAGGTCCTTGCGTGGATTGTGAACTGTTTTCGAGAGGCGACTTTCATGCGACGTCCCGTGCTTTCGTGGTTTTGTGCAGCAGTCGTGGGTGCTGCCGGCCTGATGATCAATTCTGCTTCGGCTGCCGATACTCTGGTTTTTGAACCACCAAGACCTGGCGACAATGTCAAGCACATCGTGCTGATCTCAGGCGATGAGGAATATCGCTCGGAAGAAACGATGCCGATGCTGGGAAAAATCCTCAGTCAGAAGCACGGATTCAAGTGTACGGTGTTGTTTGCATTCGGGCCCGACGGTGCGGAATATATTGACTCAAACAATCAACAGGGGCTGCGTGGCATGGAGTCTCTGGATTCTGCTGATCTGATGATTATCGCGACTCGTTTTCGTCATCCCGATGCGGAACAGGCGAAACACATCGCCGCATTTCTGAATGCCGGAAAACCGGTCATTGGACTGCGGACGGCAACGCATGCGTTTCAGGGCGGTGAGAAAATCGGCGACTCGCTGACCTATGACCAGTTCGGTCGTCAGATTCTGGGTGAACAATGGGTTTCACATCACGGGAATCATAAAGTTGAGGGGGCTCGGAGTGTCGTGGAACCGGGTGCCGAGCACCATGTGATTCTGCATGGTGTCTCGGACATTTTCGCCCCGAGCGACGTCTATGGCGTGACTCACCTGACCGACGCGGATACCATTCTGCTTCGCGGAGCGATTACGGAATCTCTGGATCCGTCATCAAAGACGCTCGTCGATGACGGCCGCAACAAACCCATGCAGCCACTCGCATGGCTGCATTCTTACACCGCCCCCAACGGCAAAGCCGGTCATTCGTTCTGCACGACGGCCGGAGCCTCTCTGGATTTTGTGGACGAAGATCTTCGGCGTTTGATCGTCAATGCTTCCATCCATCTCACTGGCGGCGCTGTGCCGGAAAAAGCTGACGTGGACTACGTCGATCCGTTTTATCCGACGTTCTTCTGCTTTATCAACGAACCGGATTATTACAAGACGATGAATATGAAACCTGAAGACTTCGGTCTCGGCAAAGCTCCTCACCGACCGGATCCTCCCGGCAACCCTGCCTGGCCCTTTCGGCCGACTCCGGAGAAAAAGTAGCCCAGTGCGACGTCAATGCCTGATCTGGGGGTGGGCTGGACCAGGCAGAGCGTAACCGACCTGCCGGAACGGCGCTTCGCTTGGTCCGGCCTACTGATTCAGCCCGCAATTCGTTGTCCTGGCAATGCAGTTGCCATTTTCGACTCTCTGGCCGCCATCTGATCGACGTGAGCAAGGATGGCCGTGCAATCAACATTATCCTGCGAAAGATTTTCTTCATGCCTCGTATTAAGGCGTTTCAGGCTTTGCGACCGGTTCCGGAACTGGCGGCCAAAGTGGCGTCGGTTCCTTATGACGTGGTCAATCGTGACGAAGCGGCGGAGCTGGCAGCGGGCAATCCGCTGAGCTTTCTGCATGTGGTCCGACCGGACATCGACTTCCCCCGCGAAAAGAATCCGTATGAGCCTGACATCTATGCCCGAGCATCGGACAACTTTCAGAAACTGATCAGTGACGGTGTCCTGCAACGTGATCCGGCCAACTGCGTCTATGCGTACCGCCAGATCATGCGGGGTCACTCACAAGTCGGCATCGTCTGCTGTTGCCATATTGATGACTACGAACACAATCTCATCCTGAAGCACGAGAAAACTCGAAAGTCCAAAGAAGATGACCGCACGCATCATGTGCTGGCCCTGAATGCCAACGCGGGACCCGTGTTTCTGACATATCGCGGTGTCGAGCACATTAACTTTATGGTGGCCGCTGCGACAAAGACCGAGCCGCTTTATGATTTTGTCGCGGTCGATGATGTACAGCACACCGTGTGGCGGATTGAAGACGCACAACCGTTCGTTGCGGCGCTGTCCGCTGTGCCATACTTCTATATTGCCGACGGCCATCATCGAGCCGCCAGCGCGTGGCGCGCCGGAAATGAACTCCGACGCAGGGCTCCCGGCGGCACCGGCGACGAAGAATGCAACTGGTTTCTATCCGTGCTGTTCCCGTCCAGTCAGCTGCGGATTCTGGCATACAACCGTGTGCTGAAAGAGATGAATGGCCACACTGTCAGCGACCTTCTGGAAAAACTCGATGAGCTGGGAGAACTTGCACCTACGGACAGCCCTGTCCCCGATGCTCCGGGTTCGTTCTGCTTTCTGATTGATAACCGCTGGTGGAAACTCACGATTCCGCCGGACCCCCTGTTCGTGAATGATCCGATCAATTCCCTGGACGTTGCGATTCTGGAACGTCTGGTCCTGCATCCGATCTTTGGTATCGAAGACGTCCGCACAGACCCGCGCATCGACTTCGTCGGCGGGATCAGAGGCACGGCTGAATTGGAACGACTCTGCATCCCGGGCACATGGTCAGTCGGGATTTCGATGTATCCGACTACGCTGGAACAGCTGATGTCTGTCTCTGATGCGGGCGAGATCATGCCGCCGAAGAGTACCTGGTTTGAACCCAAGCTTCGCAGCGGACTGCTGGTGCATACGCTGGAGTAGTGTTGACTTCCATCCGGCTTGAGGACTGTCGTTTTAGCTTAACGTGCTGGAGTTTTTGTTTGACGGCGAGCAGCAGGCGAAAGGCGGCAACGACGCCTGCGGCTTGCCGTTAAACGATTAGAATCACCATCCCCTTGCGTGGATGTTGACAACGTTGAATGTGGGCGTCCGCCTCGTTAATTCTGTGAGATGATCGCGTGCTGGAACCCAGAACTCGAATTCGAGGTCACGAACGAACTCGTCGCGATCATGCGACTGAGCTGACTCAGGATTACGCCGAAGCGATTGCAGAGCTCATCGAACAAACCGGTGAATGCCGCGTGCGTGACCTGGCAAAACGGTTTGCGGTCAGTCATGTGACGGTCAATCGAGCGATCGCCAGGATGAAGCGCGATGGCTTCGTGGACACGGAACCGTATGCCCCTGTCACGCTGACGGACAAGGGGAAGACACTCGCGGAGTTTTCTGAACGGAGGCATCGAATCGTGTTCCGATTCCTGACTGCGTTGGGAGTCAGCGAACGCACAGCGTCAATCGACAGCGAGGGAATCGAACACCATGTGAGCGAGGAGACGCTGCAACTGATGGAGCAGTTTGGTAAGAAAAAGGATGGAAATCCGCCGTAACTTGACTCTCCGAGTCGAGATCCCCGGCACTCGACTCAGAGAGTCAAGCTACGCAAAATCACTTTCCAGGAACTGTAGAGATGACTCCTGCCCTCAACCTTCGACGCATTCCGGCTATATCTCTGCGCCCACTCACGAGGCTGAGTCTCGTCTGGCTCATTGTGTTATCCGCAGCGATGGCCGACGATCGTGCGCCGGTAAATCAGGTTGTCACCGTCGCAGGCAATGGCAAGGACATCACGGTTCCTTCGAATGGACCGTCGACCGGCACAGCGATCTCGCAGCCGTTCGGAATCTGCACCGGCGCTGACGGCGCGTTGTATGTGTGCGAAGTCGGTTCGCATGTCATTCGTCGAGTCGATCTGCAGTCCGGAATGATGACCACGGTTGCCGGCTGTGGACGCAAGGGATACAAGGGCGACGGTGGACCGGCGGTAGCAGCCGAACTCAACGAACCCTACGAAGTGCGTTTTGACAGCCACGGAAACATGATTTTCGTCGAAATGCAGAATCACGTTGTGCGGAAAATGGACGCAAAATCGGGCGTCATCTCAACACTGGCCGGCAATGGCACTGCCGGTTTTTCGGGAGACGACGGGCCAGCAACCGCCGCTCAACTGAATCAACCGCATTCCATCGTACTGGACAACCAGGACCGACTCTATATCTGCGACATTAAGAACCATCGCATCCGAACGGTCGATCCCGCGACCGGGATCATTTCGACCTTTGCCGGAAC
>JAYSPO010000992.1:0-5770 GCA_043722015.1 Candidatus Kuenenia sp.
CAAGCGGAGCGCCGTTCCGGCACTTGGCCGACCTGCCGGAACGGCGCTTCGCTTGGTCCGGCCTACAGATTCAACCCCAATTCGTTGTCTTGTCAAAGCAGGAGCCTCTTCATCAGAATCCAAAGCATCCCGATTTCCCGGAAACTCGGCTGCAGCAACACCACGAAACTTTCGCCATCAACGAATCAGGGGATTAACATCCCCCGCTCGCCTGAGTATTCGATCCGAGGACTCTTAACACTTCTTCATACGTTGTTTCCCCATTGGCCACGGCGGTTGCCGCGCGCTGAGGCAGCGTCTGCATTCCGGATGCGGCTGCCAACCGAGCCACTTCTGGAGCATCCAGTCTGTCCAGAATTGCACTGGCAACCTCGGGAGAATTCGGATTCAGCATTTCTGCCAGAACCAAACGCCCGTGATAGCCGGTGGAACCGCAAACAGCACACGCGATGCGATGAGCGGGCGATGATACAAATTTGTCTGACGTTCTTTCAGATTCTGCAGACTGCGACAGAATGGCTCCTGCATGGCCCACCAGGTCGCGGCAGTTCGCACAGATTTTCCGGAGTAATCGCTGACAAATGACGGTTCGCAGTCCACTGCGGATCAGGTAGGGTTCAATCTGCATTTCCAGCAGCCGGGTAATGGCTTCCGCCGAATTCCCCGCATGAAATGTCGTCAGCACAAGATGACCGGTCAGGGCCGCCTGAAATGCAGCCTCAGCCGTTGCGGGATCGCGAATTTCGCCGACAAAAATAACATCGGGATCCTGTCGCATCAATGATCGCAGGCCAGTCGCCAGATCGAATCCAGCCGACGGTCGCACCTGTGACTGTGTCGCACCATCCACCGCAACTTCGACCGGATCTTCGAGGCTCATAATGCACCGCGTGCCGACAGAATCCGCAATGATGTCTCGCAGGCAGGCGTATGCTGTCGTCGTTTTTCCGCTGCCGGAAGGTCCTGTGAGCATGATCACACCTGCTGTCGCGGCCAGATGGCTGCGGAGCTCGGACTCAACTTCTTTCGGCAGTCCGAGCTGTGTCAATGTCTGCAACTGGTCGTTTTCGGCGAATAGGCGAATCGCGGCTTTTTCGCCGTGGAGTGTCGGAAACGTGGTGATGCGAACTTCCGTGCGACTGAATTCCCGCGAGACACGTCCTTCCTGTGGCACGTCCGTACGATATGTCAACAGGCCGGAAATCACTTTCAACCTCGCCACGACACGTGGTGCCAGATCGCGGTCGAACCCTGCAATGGAATGCAGTACGCCGTCGATGCGCCACTGCACAATCAGTGCTGATTCCGTCGGCACCAGATGGATGTCACTCGCCCGCGCCCCGCGCGCCTGATCAATCAACAGCGTGACAATCGATGGCACGTAGTCATCCGATGTTGTTGACAGCCGTCCAAGTGCTTCGAGAAATCCCGCCGCCAACGTCGCCAATTGCATGATGTACTTTCTGTAGAGTTCGACTGGGGTGTTGAAACGTTGCCATTGGATGAAAACGATGATCACATAGGATTTGTAGCGCAGTGCCGCAAACGGAAAATTTGAACGACATGACTCCCAGTCCAACGCGATCAATCCGAATCGTTCCGCGGTTGTACGCTACTGCGGAGCTTGCCTCCGTAGAGCGATAACCACCACCAAAAACAAAAAGATCATGCCTCCAACACCTCACGCCACCATGCAGCTTGCCTGCATGGAGCGGTGATCCTGCTACTGCACAATCTCAGGATCATCATCCTACCCGGACAAGCCGGGTAGTGATGGCGTTTCGTGTGGTTCTCGCCCCTCGTCATGATCAGGGCTCGATGGGGACAAGCCCGCATCGTGGCCTCTGAACTCCTGAGATTGCTGGCGATGCGACGGACATGAATGTCCATCCTACTGGGATCCGTCCACCGATGCCTCCGCACGCTCTTCATTGAAGCGAATGCGGTTGCCGAACGGGTCGGTTACTTCAACGCAGACGCTGTTGTAAAACGTCCGCTCAATTCCCGGTCGCATATAACCGTAACCTCGCGAGGTGATTGTCGCATGGAAGTCCTCGATCCCTTTCATCCAGACGAACACGGTGGAGCCCGGACAGCAGTCCCCGTGATGTTCCGACAGATGCAGGATCAGGTCCCCTTTCGAAATCTGAAGGTACACGGGGGCCACGTTGTCGAACCGATGTTCCCAATCGATGGTGAACCCCAGAAACCCGACGTAAAAATCCTTTGCCTTCACCACATCAAAAATGCGCATGATGGGAATGGTGGTGAGGAACGTTGATGTCATAACGCAAATCCAGGGGTTTGTTGGCTCAATCGTTTAGTAACCCTGACAAAGCAGTTCTTCGTAGTTGGATTCGCAAGAATTCAGAAATGGGGCTGAATTCTTGCGAATCCAACTACGTGTCTTGACAGGGGTTCTTGGTTTCAAAACAGTTCGTGAATTTCGCGATATCCAAAATCGACCAATGGAAACGGGCGACCTGCCGGGCCGGGCAAGTGCGTATCCAGTTTTAGGCCCAGACTGTGAAACACGGTCGCAATCACATCGCCGGGCTGCACAGGACGATCAGCCGGAACGCCCCCGATCGGATCGCTGGCTCCCACGATCTGTCCGCCTTTCACACCGCCGCCGGCAAATCCGACGGTAAAGCACTGCGGCCAGTGGTCCCGTCCGCCTGCCGGATTGACCTTTGGCGTGCGACCAAATTCCGCCACGTTGCAAACCATCGTATTCGGCAACAAGCCTCGCTGATGCAGGTCTTCAATCAGAGCCGAATATCCCTGGTCATACAACGGCGCGACGATGTCTCGCATCCCTTCAATGGACGTGAATGGCTTTGAACCATGAATGTCCCACGTGATTTCATCAAACACGGTCAGGAATGTATTGACCGTGACGAATCGCACGCCGGCTTCAACCAGTCGTCGAGCCAGCAAACAGCACTGACCGAATCGATGCATGCCGTAACGTTCGCGGACGGACTGTGGTTCCTTCGACAGGTCAAACGCTTCCCTCGCTGCCGGACTGGTCATCAGGCGATAGGCGGCTTCAAAGTTGCGCCCCATCATCGTCGCGTTTTCAGTGGATTCAAAATCCTTCACGGTGTTATCGACCAGATCACGCAGCCGTCGTCGGCGTTCCATACGCACTTCACCCAGCGATTCCGGCGGTAACAGATCAGGCACTTTGAAATCCGCTTTTGACGGATCGGCCATCAATGCGAATGGATCATGCGCCTTCCCGAGAAAGCCGCCCGCCTGGCCGTTGGGAAGATTTCCGCCACCGCGCCCCATGGGTTCCGGAAGCACGACGAACGGAGGCAGATCGGTCCGACGCCCTTTGAGATAACTGACGACAGAACCCGCATGTGGCGACAGCACGCCTCCTGAAAACTGCCGTCCCGTCTGCATCATCTGCCAGCCGGCGTCATGCACAGCTGCGCCGCTGTGATGGCAACTTCGCACCAATGCCAGGTGTTCCGAGATCGATGCCGTCTTCGGAAGAATCTCGGAAATCTGATAGGCACCGCAGCTTGTCGCGATCGGCTTGAAAGGTCCGCGTACTTCTGACGGAGCCTCGGGTTTCATATCGAACGTATCGAGCTGACTCGGGGCACCCAGGTTAAAAATCATGATGCAGGAACGTTCATCATGGCCGTTCGCCACCTGCCCCTGTTCTTTGGCCTCAATGTATCCGGACAGCGACAGCCCTGCCGCACCCAGCGAGCCGACCTGCAAAAAGTCCCGTCGCGTTGTTCCGTCACAAGTATGCGCAGTTCCGCGTCCGACAATGTTTAACATATCGACCTCAAACACAAATAATGGCAGATCCCGAGTCGCTCGCAGCCAATGGCCGTGGTTGCTACCGGGAATCGTACTCAGCCTCGCCCGGCTTCACAACGGTTGACTGTTTTCAAATTGTCAATCCGCGTACGATCTGCTGTTGCCTGCGTGCTGTTGTGTCCTGAATCTTTCCGAAGGAATCCTGTGATGAAGAAGTTTGCGATGTTTTGCAGTGTGTTGTTCATTGCTTCGGCCTGGGCGTTGACAGGGCAGGCGGAGGAACCCACGGAAGCGGAGATTACCGCTCGGGACGAGGCGTTTTCCAAATCGATGGCCAAATGCGTGCTGGTCGGATCATTTACAATCGACGGGAAAGACAACGAAGGCACCCCGAAGGCGGAGCGATACGAAATCGAAAGCGTTACGAAGGCGTCTGAGAATCTCTGGATCTTCATGACGCGCGTGAAGTATGGAAAACTGGACACAAAATTGCCGATCACAGTTCCTGTCGAATGGGCAGGCGACACACCAATGGTATCGCTCACAAACGCAAACCTGCCGGGACTTGGCGAAGGCTTTTCGGCCCGCGTGCTGTTTCATGAAAATCGCTACGCCGGCACATGGCAGCATGGCGCGATCGGCGGACACATGTTCGGAAAAATCGAACGAGCAGCGGACAAGTCCGCAGACACGAAGTAAATCGTCTCGGCCAGATCGGTTCCCAAATCGAGGGAATTGGAAAATGCGGGGGAGTGGGAACAGCACGTTCGTCACCCCCGTCTTCAGCATCTGTATGTCCTTAGAAGTCAAGCAGTACGTATCGGTCCTGCGGTAAAGCTTTGCAGATTTTTTCCGAGGGGCGATGCCGATCCTGCGTTGATCGCATGGTTGTACGATGCAAGCGAAGGTCAGAATCGAGAGTCCAGTTATGTGTCGGCTCGCAGTGACGTGCAACTGAACGTGTCATTCCTGTCGTCCCGCGGCCCCATGTTCGTTGAGCCCGAGCGGAGGTTCGACCGCGTAGGCGTTGTGTTCGAGTTAGATGGCCAGCAGCGTGTTGGCGCGTGCCTTGTTGTGTTTCTTGTCGATGCGTTCGGCGAAGGCTTTGGCCTGCGGGCACTCGCGTTTGAGCAGTGTGATTGTGCAGCGTCTACGCAGCCAATGATGAGGTCGCTTTCGCGGAACGGTGCCAGGGCGAGAAGAAACGCTTCGGGGGGGTTGGTGTCAAACTTCTTGTGGAGTGACTTTTTGCCAGCTTGATCAACGACGCAGACGTGCATTGAGTTGGCGTGGAGATCGATTCCGCAATAGTATTCGCGCTGTTGTTTGTAGAATTTCATCGTGTTCTTTCCTGAGTGAGTGAGTGAGTGAGCCTTAGCCTGAGCCTGAGCCACGAATCAGTCGGTCGGCAACTTGCCGACCTTCAGTTACGGTATCGACCGGATTGGACTGGTTCGCTCGCTCTGGCAAGGACATGATGAGTATCAATCCCATGCAGTGGAATGGCGGTAGTTAGCGTTTTGACATCGATACTTTGTTCCCGCCATCCGCTGATGGCGGGCGTTCGGCGGCAAACGTTCCGAGTACATTTACTTCCAACTTCGGGCTTTCACATCATCTTGTCTGCATCATAGGAGTGACCAATGCGGTTGTTTACAACAATGTTCCTTGCAGCGTGTTGTTCTTGGGTTGTCGCCAATCATGCCCTTGGACAGAATAGTGATGCCAAATCGGTGAACAAACAATCGACGCAGAAAGAAAGAGAGAAGATGCCCGAGCCTGAACAATTTCTCGGTAAATGTGTTGGCAAGTGGCAGGGGACAGTGAAGACATGGTTCGAACCGGGGAAACTGGCCGATGAATCGAAAGCCTGCGGTGAGATCGTATCGTTGCTGAACGGAAATTTCTTTCGGCACACTTACGAAGGATCAATGAAAGGTAAACCGCGGCATGGTGAAGAGACGCTGGCGATGAATGGCATCAC
>JAYSPO010000993.1:0-2827 GCA_043722015.1 Candidatus Kuenenia sp.
CGGGCTAAGATGTATCTGGCCTCAACATTATGGGCAAAAAAATGTTGGGCAAAAAAATGGCTGCAATTTTTCTGCCCATGCATTTTTTTGCCCCGAACGCTTTCGCTTCTAAAACGTCGCATTGAGGGTGGCGGACGCGCGAATTCCGCAGCTTAGCTTTGCAGCGGGCCGTTGTTGTTTTTCCGATCACCGATGATCAGCGTTTTTTTCGGTCTCCGGAGTCCAGAACCACAAACAGACCCAACAGATAATCTGACAAAGACTGCTGCCGACGAGAGAAAATCAGATAGATTGCGTTGATCAGGATCCAGAGGAATGAAACGATCCAGACGATCGTTCCGGGAAGAGTGGAGTTGAATTCCGTTGGCCAGTCGATAATCGAGAATATGGCCTGCATGGATGCGTCGATGACGATGCCCAGGAATGGCACGAAAGTGCTCATGACCGACAGCTGGAACTTCCAGGGGACCGGCTGTAACCCAAACTCATCCACAATTCGTAACTGCAGGAGTTTCTTGCCGGGCGAACTTTGCAGTCTCCGGCAGATCCAGAACAGGATCACAGCGAAGCAGATAAATGTCGGCCCCATGCTCCGCAGCATCGTCGCCTCCGAAGGATTGAGTGTTGCAATCAGCAGGGAGAATGCGAGTCCGCTGCCCGACAGACATCCTGTGACAGTCATGTCCAGAATCCAGGCCACGAAACGACTGATCCGGCCCGCTCGGAGCAACGTGACAGGCCGGATTCTCGACAACTCTGTGGTCAGTTCCTCATACGATCCGAAACGCTGCGATGGATCACGATCAACGAGCCGACTCAGCAATGTCTTCCAGGCCGCCGGGCGGTCCGTTGGCCAGGTCGCCGGGAACTTAACGGTCGCCTGCTGCCGCAGCCGCAAACTCTCCTGCAGACTGTCCGACGATGCTGCCAACGGCAGTTCTCCGAAGGTCATTTCATAAAACATGACTCCCACCGCGTACATGTCGCTCCGCACATCGGCAGGTTGGCCGGCGGCGACTTCCGGGGCCATGTAGTTCAACGTCCCCGCTGGTCCACTGTGGCTCGGAACGTAGTCAGTTGCTTCCGCCCAGCTGGCGAGTCCGAAGTCCGAGAGCTTCACGCACCCATGCTCGTCCAGCAGGATGTTCCCCGGCTTCAAGTCACCATGCACGATGCCAAGACTTGCCGAATACCGCAGCGCGTCAACGGCCTGCAATCCGATGCGGATGATTTCACTGAATGACAGTCGCTGCCGATGAATCAACTTCGCAAGTGACTGGCCCGGCACAAACTCCATGGCGAAAAACGGACAGTTTTCGTGAGTCCCCACGTAGTAAATGTGAACAACATGCGGATGGCTTACTCGAGCCTGAGCACGAGCTTCCTGAATCAATCGTTCGCGTCTCAGTCTGTCGCCTTCACCGTCGCGGCTGCGGATGACTTTGATCGCCACAAACCGCTGAAGCGATTCATCACGTGCCCGGTAAACGGCTCCCATGCCGCCCGCACCCAGCAGGTCCATAATCGAATAGTGGTCCAGTCGTTCGCCGGAACACAGCAAATCATCGTTCGCCTCGGCCGTCGTTGCTCCGATGACCGTGGCTCCAAACGAAGCCATGGACTGTTCGAGCATTCCCGGGCTGAGCTTTCGACCGCAATGAAGGCACCGCAAAGTCTGCATCGACCCGCCCGGCACGGCCAGCTCCTGTCCACAGACGCACTGGAAGACCCGGGCTGATTCGCCTTCCGCTGAAGTCACCGGAGTCTTGATTGCATCGGTCATCAGGGTTACCTGGAAGAAGTCGAATTGAGTCTGTCAAACCGGTGCGCCACATCCTCACGATATCGCACGACCAACGCAAGGGACAAGTCCAGGCAAAGCTGGTACCGACACTTGTTGCGAATGTGATCAAGGAAACCCGCCGTTCGCACTTGCAAGGACAATTTTGCTCAGGCAAAATCACGCCTGTAAGATCCAGAATCGACAATTCTGCAGAACGGCAGCTGTTCCTTCCGAAGCATCTTCGTCCTCAGTAGCCTGCAAATCGTATGGACGACAGCATCGACATCCTGCTCCGATTGATCGACGAGGCTTTCGACAGCAAATCCTGGCACGGCACCAATCTGCGCGGATCACTTCGTGGGCTGACCGCCCAGGATGTCGTGTGGCGCCCGCAGCCACAGCGCCACAATATCTGGGAAATTGCGTTGCATGCCGCCTATTGGAAATACACTGTACGGCGGCGTTTGCTCGGTGAAAAACGCGGTTCGTTTCCTCTCAAAGGCTCCAATTGGTTTCATCGTCCAATTCTGGGTGCTGTGGATGAATCGCAATGGAAATCAGACATGGCATTGTTAATATCGACACATGTGTCGCTGCGGAATGCCGTCGCGCAGTTGATCCCCAAAGATCTTGCAAGGCATGCCGATGGCGGTAAGACGACCATCCTCTCGCTGATCACCGGCATTGCTGCACACGACTTGTACCATGCCGGCCAAATCCAACTCCTCAAGCGACTACGCGCCGATCATGCGTCGTAGTACGGGCGGAGTGAACATGTGGCTGTGCGACGGGGGTGCCGGGTGCAGTCGGCGATTTCGGTAGGTCCTGCTTGCCGAGCAGGACTTCGCGGCCACGCCGCGACCAGCGACGAGTCGGGGTCGAAAGGACGGCTGCGCGGCGACGTGGAACGGATGTGCGACCCATAGCGGTTCGCCTTGCGGCGAAAGTCCTTTCCGGCAGAAAGGACCTACCTTAACAACCAACCGCGACTGCACCCGGGGTTCCTTTATCAACAGCCTTTATCCCTCACCAGCCTTTATTCCT
>JAYSPO010000994.1:0-3082 GCA_043722015.1 Candidatus Kuenenia sp.
GCGTGGCCGGGGGTCTGTTTGCTCACGAATTCGGCGTAAACCTGAGTCCGAAGGATGCGGGTTTCCAGCGTTCGTTTGATTACGTGATCATGACGGTTCTGGGTGGTCGCGGTTCAATCACGGGCGTGATGCTGGCCGCCGGTCTGCTCACAGCACTGCCGGAATTCCTGCGTGAATTTGAACAGTATCGACTGATCGTGTACGCATTGCTGCTGATCATCATGATGCTCGTGCGGCCTCAGGGGCTGCTGGGGATTCACGAGATCTGGGATCTGTGGCCGCGACGTCGATCGCCTTCACTGCCATCTTCCTCGGTTGCAACTTCATCGTCGTCGTCGCCGGAGGCAAAGTGATGACTAAGCCTCCTGCCATGACGACTGCAGAAAAGAAATCGGCAACCGGGTCCGGAGCGTTGCTGGATATCAACGCGATTGGAATTTCCTTTGGCGGTCTCAAGGCCGTGCAGGATTTTTCGTTGCAGCTTCCCGCAGCCGGATTGTTCGGACTGATCGGTCCTAATGGTGCTGGTAAGACGACCATTTTTAATCTGTTGACGGGGGTGTACGAACCTGACAGTGGCGAGATTCACCTTGCTTCGCGGAGGCTGTTCAATCGCCAGCCACATGAGATCACGGCTGCAGGGATTGCTCGCACTTTTCAGAACATCCGCCTGTTTCCGGATCTGAGCGTCCTTGACAATGTGCGCCTGGCCGGTCAGTTGCATAATCAGCACGGATTGTGGTCCACGTTGCTTCGGACTCGCGGGTATCGTTATGAGGAACACCTGCTGCAGGAGAAAGCCTTCAATCTGCTGGAAATCTTTGACCTTCAGGACCGAGCCCACGAACTGGCGAGCAATCTCAGTTACGGCCATCAGCGAAAGCTCGAAATCGTCCGTGCCCTTGCCACAAATCCACAGGTGCTTCTGCTTGACGAGCCGGCTGCCGGGCTGAACCCACAGGAAAAGAAACTGCTGGCTCAGTCAATCCAGCAGATCCGTGATCGCTTTCAAGTGGCCGTACTGCTGATTGAGCATGACATGCCGCTGGTCATGGAGATCTGCGAAAACATCCTTGTGCTCGATCACGGCGTCACCATCTGTCGAGGAACACCCAGCGAAGTGCAGAACGACGAACGTGTCATCGCGGCGTATCTCGGAAGCGGATTGACGGACGATTAGTCCTCTCCCCCCGGTTTGAGTTTCAGCCATTCGCCAACAACACACAATTGACGGTGCAAGTTGGCGAGCGGCATGCGTCAGCTTGCCGGTACAAACACGAGATACCGGCGGACTCACGCCACTTCGCTCGCCCAATTCATTTCCGACCTCGCGAAGTAGAATCTACGTGTTTTCGAACACGCCAAGTTCGCGATTCTTGCGCGCCTTCCGCGGGTCGAAGACCTGGCCGCTCATGGTGATCCAGACGCCGGCAACTGGCTGCGTCATGGCCACGCCGATGGCCATGCCGACGTTGAAAGTCGCATCACTGTGATGGAAATTTGCAGGTTGCATCGCGCCTGTCAGTACCACCCGTTTGCCGGGGATTCCGATCAGGACTTCTGCGGTTTCGATCATCGTGTCCGTGCCATGTGTGATCACGACGTACTGCTCCGGACATCGCGCGACCGCCTGCCTGACAAGCTGCCGATCTTCGGGCGTCATGTCCAGACTGTCCTTCCGAAGCACAGATTCGATCGTGTATTCAAACGCTACCGGCAAATCCCGGAGTATCCGCTCCACGCCCGGCGCACCGATCTGATATTCGCTCAACTGATCGAAATAAATCTTATCAATTGTGCCGCCGACAGTGATAAATCGCAGTTTCATAATTCCCAATCGCCGCCTTCAGGTCAACCGTTCTGTTTTGGTTCACGACTCTTGGCCGCTTGATAGGCATCTTCCATTTCGCGGAGCGTCGCATCCTGCATGCTGCGTCCCTTACTCTTCATGGCCGCTTCGATCGCCTGAAACCGTCGCGAAAATTTGACGTTGCTGCGGCGGAGGGCTTCTTCAGGGTTAATCCCCCAGCGACGCCCGATATTTGCCAGCACAAACAGCACGTCACCCAGTTCAGACTCCGCTTTGTCTCTCAAATTCGGAGGCAGTGGCTCATCCGGCACAACGTCCGAATCCACAGTCGCGAGCACTGTCGGAACAGTGGTTGCTCCGAAAAGTTCCACGGCCAGTTCCTGCAGTTCCTCGTTCAGCTTGTCAAACAACATGCGTCGATCCGGGAAATCATATCCCACTGCGGCAACTCGCGCGGTGATGCGGGCGGTGCGCGCGAGTTCCGGCAGGGCTGCCGGAATTCCTTCCAACTGCGATTCGCGAGCAGGCTTTTCCTGCTGTTTAATGGCATACCAATTGCGTCTGACGTCATCTGTCGTCGGAGCGTCCACGTTGCCGAACACATGCGGATGGCGGCGGACCATTTTGTCGGCGATACGCCGCACGACATCGGTCAGCAGGAAGCGTTGTTCGTCGGCCGCGATCTGTGAATCCAGAATGACCTGCAGTAACACGTCCCCCAACTCTTCGCAGATTGCATCGTTGTCGTCCGCGTCGATCGCTTCGAGCAACTCGTAGGTTTCTTCAAGCGTATAGGGCTTGATCGTCTTCATGGTCTGCTGTCGATCCCACGGACATCCATCCGGGGCTCGCAGACGGGCGACGATTCCGCAGAGTCGTTTGAATTCCGGCAGCAGCAACTCAAATTCCGGAGGCGTGCCGGGTTGAGGAATCACATCTGCGGGGGCGGGAACAAGCGCCGGTGCGGCAGTTGGCTTCGTCTTCAGGTAGATCACCTTGGAATCCTGTGCACCGTAAAATTCCGGAAGTTCAGCGACCTGCTGGTAGCCACAGCGATCATAAAACTTCCGCGTCGGCAGATAGTGTTCGCGACCGGATGTTTCGACGTAGATTCGTTCACCGCCCTGGCTAAAGATGAGCTCTTCCGTGACCGACATCAGCCACTTCCCCATTCCGTGCCGCTGTGCGTCGCTGTGAATGGCAATCCAGAAGATGTCGAAACTGCTGGCCGTGCAGGCAATCGGACCGTAACACGCGTAGCCGACCGTGCGC
>JAYSPO010000995.1:0-1898 GCA_043722015.1 Candidatus Kuenenia sp.
ATTCGAGCACCATCAGCGGATGGCTGGGCCAGGCAACGAGCAACGCTCCGACGGTCGGTGGATTCCTGTATGTCACACTTGCCTCAGTTGGCATCGGCCAGCTCGTAAGCACCCTCAGATGGCTACTGATCGATTCACTCCATCATGCAACTGGCATTGAGAAGCCGAACGTCGATTTTTCACGACTCAAAGACTCGGTGGACGCATTCGACCGACTGATCGAAATCCATTATCGCTATTATCAATGGCACGCCAACGCACTGGTCGCGTCAGCCATCGCCGCCGTTCTGCACTGGTCTGCTGATGGATTTCGCTGCCACGAGTTCTGCCTGCTTGTGGCGATCGATTTGCTATTGTATTTCGGATCTCGCGATACGATGTCCAAATACTATCGCCGAGTTGAAGATTTACTGCGGCGTGACGGCTGAGTCTTTGGGGCTGTTACTCCGATGTTTACCGGCGAGGGCGCAAAAAAAGAGCCACAGCGCATCAAATACGCTGGGCTCCGGGATTATTCCGTGAGTTCTGCTGCTGCCTGGCCGCAACCGAATTCGAGTTACCGCAAGGAAACGAATGGTCCGCTCCCGTTGGTCGCTTCAAACGTGACTCAACTGCAGCAAGTCGAGTTTCAAGGAATCCAAAATCGCGACTACTTCTGGCTGTTCTTCGTATCCTTTGGTGCCTCCTTTCCCTTCTTAGCTTCTACTGACTTCTCATGCTTTGGGCCACCACCATTTGTCATCTGCAATTCTCCCGTTTGAGCAGTTTTGGAAATGGCGTTCTGAATGAAGAACGCCCAGGATGTACAGGTTCCCCCTGACGCGGTAACCTCGTAGTTGTCAGACATGAAACCACCAAAGTCAGGGGAAGCGGTCTTGTATTAAGAATACAAGACCGTGGCAGGTCAGTCAAGTGATTGTTATCAAATTGCGCAAAGCAATCGGCGTTTTCGAAAAAAGAACGGGGACGACGCTGAGCTATGCTGACCTCGCCGAACGCACCGGGCTGGCACGCGCGACAATTGAGGCATTGGGCTCACGTGCCAACTACAACACGACACTCACCACAATCGACAAATTGTGTCAGACGCTGGGATGTGAGCTGTCAGATCTGCTGGAATACTCTGAGAAGTGACGTGTGGAGATCGGCATGCGATTGGCAGCCGAAACTCAAGCCCTGCCGATCTTCAAATCCGACGGGGCTCTTTCAAAACCTGCCGCCTTGCGAGCCGCCCATGAATAAAGGTCTTTCCAACACATCCAAAGAACTCCGACGCCATTTGCTCAACCACAACGCTCCGGACGTGATGCAGCGGATGCAGCAGTCCGGCATGGCGGATCCGGTCGGACTCATTGTTGAAATGACCGACGACGTTGGAAAGCAGCTAACCTACGCAGCCCTTGAGAAACAGGGCATGCCGAAGCACGAGATTCCTGAACTCATTGCGTCCTACTGCAAGAATGCCATCCCGACCTTTAAATGCGTCGTCAGTTTCGATACCGCCAGGAAGATTCTGCCCATCACGTCCGAAACCGCCCTCCAAAACCTGAATGCCCCACGAAAACCCGGAGTCCACTGGATCGTCATCGTCGCAGGCGGCGGCAACAGTTATGCGCAGGTTCCAGTTCGAGCTGGCTGAGCGCCAAAGCTGAATCCAATCTCCGCTACGACGATCGACTTACGGGGTCCGAGCTGTAGACCAACATGACAAGTATCTTTGACGCCTCCGCAATGGCAGCATTGCGGAAAGAACTCGCTCTGGACCCTTACCTGATTCGAGGACTCCGTAATCGGCTGCTCAAACGCTTTCTTCCGGATTCGGTGGCGATAGGTGACTTCCCCCAGCCTCAGCGGCTGGTGCTCCACTGTCTCGAACTCCATCGTCGCTGCGATTCGGA
>JAYSPO010000996.1:0-1111 GCA_043722015.1 Candidatus Kuenenia sp.
CATCTGAAAACCAATTCGTCGGCAACACATATTGCCGGCCAGAAAGTGTGCCGCCCCTCTCAATCCTGCAGGGGCTACAAAAGCGGAGTCCCCGGCCGCTCTCCGAATTCCTTGTTTCGCTGCCACTCTCTCCACGGCATCCGCGGATTGCTCTTTGAGCCTGCAGCGTTGTCGAAGTATTTCGACCGAAATAATTGAGTAAAAAGAGCCAGCCCTTCGCACAATGTGCGAGCCCTCGTTGAGGACTGACTCGAAGGTTTCTGCCAGGAACAGAACACCTGTTCCCGCAGCGAACAGAAGCCCCTGGCCACACGATGGCCGCATGATTGCCAGAAGGCGCCAAAAGCATCCTTACGACACCTGCTCTCTCACGAATTCGATCAGGTCATTTGCCGCCACCTCACCGGCGGCAGACTCAGTTGCGCCAAGCAAAGCAGAGAACGAACGGCACGCAGCGCTGGCTGCGTCAAGTGTGGCTTGTGCTTCGCGCACTGGTACGGTAGCTCTGACACTCACCTTAAAAACCGATTCGATAGCATCACTGACTCCGGCTTTCCTCAGACTGGTCTCAGCTGCCTTCCAAGCCTTGTTGAAAGCCGCCCGTGCAGCTTCTTCAGCGGCCTGGGGTCCGCCCACAAACCCACCAATAATCGATCGGCGTGATTCTGCGAGTTTTACCCGCTGTTGTAGCAACGTCAGAAGCCGAGAATGCCCGTCGTCTCGCTGCTTTTGAATCTTCGAAAACGTCATGCCGCTGGCCTGTTCCAGCGTCACGCATGTTTTTTCGAGTTCTCGTTGAATCGCCGATGCATTTTCGGAGACCGACACGTTGAAGTCAGTGACAGGCTGACGATCAGCATCGGCCAGGAACTCGAGACCGTTGCCAAGTTTGAGCGCCATGGCGACTTCGTTGATTTTTTCGACTGAGAGCATGTGGTGTTTTCCAAACTGAAAACAAAGATTGTCACTGCCTGAAATGACAGCGACGAAGAATTCGAGCACGGCACTGTGCCGTACTCCAAAGTTCAATCGGCATCCCATCAGGAATGCGTTATGGTCCCTTCAATCGACCGCACAGAAACCCAAACCGTTGAACCATCGCGAAGCACGA
>JAYSPO010000997.1:0-13467 GCA_043722015.1 Candidatus Kuenenia sp.
TTCCCGCGTTTTGCGATCGGTTCGCTCAGACATTTCATAAACCACGAAACATTCGACAGCCGTTTTCGTTTTTCTTTCAGACCCGATGCGTCGTTGCGAATGTGATTGAGTTCAAATTCGGTCGGTTCGACGGGCGAACCGTCTTGCTGGCGTCGCCGCGGAAACAGATTCCACCACCGCACAGCGACTTCGTCATCGGACCATGTTTTGACAAGATCCGGCCGCGTTCTGGCGACCACGTGCATGTGATTGCTGAGGACCGCGAAGCCCATGACGTCAATCGCGAAGATCCCGGCGAGAACTTCGAGGCGATCTCGAATCCAGTCTTTGCGATGCGAGAAATCCCTGCCGGTGTGTTCATCAATCCCGCACAGAAAGGTGCGTCGCACACAGCGATTGATCAAATGAAACACCTGTATCTCATCGTCTGCAAAGATTTCACGCCGATTGACTCGTGGCATTGCCGTCTCTCCAGGAACTTCGATACCGACCAAACGCGTGGCAGCCTAAACCACTTAAGCTTCCTTGTCAAGGTGACTGGTACTAATTCTGGTAATTGTCGATGTCGAACGACGCAGCCTGAAACGCACCCACCAGCGTCCCGAAGGGTTGCCTCTTTTCGCCTGGATCAATTCGCCACCAAACGACCTGTCATCAGGCTTGTGTCAAGGGATGTCGGCTGAGATCCGGACTGTGACCGTTCCGCGGTTTTTTTCCCGTTTTGACCAGTCGTCGTTGGTCTGGAGCCATAGGATGCCGTCGATTGGTGATCGCATTTTTTTTTCCGATCCGATGGGGATGCGACGTGTGGTTTGCGTGCCATCGGCGGAGATGATGGTTCCGATGACTTCTCCCAGTGGGAGGCCATTGACGTAGTCGATGGTGATTCCGTCCGGTTCCGAAAACCAGGGCCGTGCAGTTTCTTCCACGACATAGCGGCCTTGGCACTGGATGACGATTTCCTGTCCTGCGGTTAACGACATCCCGGTCGAAGCCCACTGGTGGCCGACGTCCAGCACGAATTCGGTCGGCAACGAGTTCTCACCATTCGTCTCCCGGGGTCGTAGCGCGGTCAAGGCTGGAAATCGCACTTTGGCGACATCTGCTTCGTGCAGCCCATCAAGGTACAACGGCCATACCTGATCCAGTTGCTCCCATGTTGGTTCCGGAACATCGGCAATCGCATCCTCAAATTGCCGTTTCGTGCGACAGGCAGCAAAGGCTGCGAAGTCCGGCTGCAGTTCCGGATGATGATTGATCAGCCAGACCAGTCCCCACGCATTGGCATATTGCGCATCGTCCTGAAAGGTCGAGTCCGGCGGATGCAGCACGGTTTGGAGCGGAATGATGTCAGACAGCTCACCCGTCATTGATGGCTCCTGATTGAAGTGCCGACGAATTTCTGCAATCCGATGCCAGCCTTCGAATCCCTCGACGGACGATGGCAGGACCCCGAATTCGCTCTTCGCGACGTCCGCGTGAAGTCGATGAGTCGCATAGTATTCGGCAACACCTTCGGTGTACCACAATGGCGGAATGTCGCGCATTCCGTATTCGCACATCAGGAAGCAGTGGACAAATTCATGCAGCAGCAGATGCCGCCGGTAGTAGTCCGCTGTCTGGTTGTTCATCCAGAACCGATAACCCAGATGTCGACCATGCCGAATCGGATACCGTTCCGACGGCAACACACCGGCACGTTCAAAACGGTCGCGCGCGTCCATTAAGAACCCGGTGACCTGAAACTTTTTCCCGGCAATATCGGGAGCCAGTTTGCCCAGACGCTGCTCCAGGGTCGCGAACAGTGCGTCGGCCAGCCGCGGCAGTTCAACAACGGATTCCAGCGGCAAGTCGGTGACCAGAATCAAGTGTTCCGATTCTACGACCCGCACTCCTTCCGCCAGGAGTGCGTCGCGATCCAGGTCCGGTTGAACATCGGGCAAACGAAATCGTTGCGAAGGAACCGATGACGTTGGTGTCGCGGATGGAGGTGACGGTGACGTGGAGATCTGTGTTGCCACGATGGTCGATGTCTCTCGCACCGCGGCAGGATCTTCCAGGACTTCCGGTTCCATTGCCGTCACGTCCGATGTTTCGGGAGTGTCAGAAGCAGCGTGGGGTTGCGGAGCAGCGCCACCGCAGCCGTGCAACGTCGCAAGAAACAACACGCAGGTGACAATAGCCGTCTTGCGACGAAATGGAATGCCGAATCGCTCATTCATGGTAAACGGCTCACTGGTCGGTTCTGACAACGAGAACTTGTTCAATCAGCGTCGTTGCTTTGTTCTGGGTCGCGAACCGGCAGGAATGCGAGTCGGCGGAGCGACGTCGCCTACGTAGCGCAGTTGATCTGCCGAACTATTCGGGCAGCGGCTTGCCTTTAGTCTCCGGAGCGAAGGGCACAGCCAGTAGTCCGATCAGAAAAATGGCACACATCGTGACCCCGGCGTATCGAAACGACGTCACACCTTCGTAGCCAGGACCGGAATAGACGTTGCCAATCAGCTTGCCCAGCGTGAATGGCCCGAGTGCCGCGACAAACCGTCCGACGTTGTAGCAGAATGATGTTCCGGTACTGCGCAGGCGCGTTGGGAACAGTTCCGGAAAATACACCGCGTAACCACCGAATATCGACAGCTGAAAGAAACCCATCAAAGGGACCATCCAGAAGATGTCGTAGACTCCCGAGAAACGCCCAAGGTTCCAATAGACGTTCATCGTCGCGAACATCGCTCCGATGAAGCAAATCGCAAACGTCGGCTTTCGTCCCAGAAAGTGGCTTACATAACTGAACATGAAGATGCCGAAGAATGCGCCAAGATTCAACACGAGCGACGTAATCCCCGACCATCTTTTCATTGCCGCATCCAGCTCGAGCCCCTTCAAACCTTCAGCTTCAAACACGGGCTTGAAGACTTCCCGCTGCAGGTCCGGCGCAAAGAAGCCGATGCCCCACAGTCCGATGACGCCGGCACTGGCCAGGAACAGACCGATCAGGGCTCGGTAACGCAGTTCTGGATTTCCGAAGAGTTCGCTATAGGAACCAAGCTGTTTCGCCACACCTTCCGTTGCGGAAACGGACTGCCACCGTTCTGGCTCTTTCAGGCGACGACGAACAAACAGGGATAGTAACGCCGGAGCGGTGCCAATCAGAAACATCACCCGCCACGACGTTCCCGCCATCCCGATCAAAGCGGCCGTGATGTTGCCAACAGCTGACAAAGCCTGCAGGAGTCCCAACGCATGCGGGCGCGCCCGCGATGGCATAACTTCTGCAACCAGCGAAACACCGACAGCAAATTCACCTCCGACACCAAGCCCCGTCAGAAATCGCCAGAAACAGAAGTCCCAGAATCCCGTCGACAGGGCACTCAGACCAGTGAAAATGGAATAGACGATAATCGTCGCCAGCATCGTTTTTACACGTCCCCAGCGGTCCCCCAGAACTCCGAAGAACAGACCTCCTGTTGCCCAGCCGATCAGAAAGATGGATGTCGCGTAGCCCCCATGCGATTTTCGTTTCGCACCAAGAAATAAGCCCTCGTCGGGTGTGAGATTCTTCTTTTCGAACTCTGCCTGCCCGGGCGGACTTAAAGCCTTGCCGTCCTGCGCCGCTGCCAGATCGGGACTCTGTGAAGCGGTCCATAACTTTTCGAGCTCGATGCGGCGAGGTTCCGGCATCTCTGAGTCACCGAGACTCTGAATGTTGATCAGTTCATTCATCGCCAGCGGGCGCGCCAGAGTGAACAACTGCTGATCCATTGTGTCAAAAAGCCAGCCCAGCGCTGCGACCACGAACACAAACCAGTGATACCGGTTCAGCTCTTTGTACCAAGGACCGCTGGCCGATGAAGATTGTTCGTCGGATGACGAGGAAAAGTCAGCGTGCAAGGAGATCTCCTGCAGATTGAATCATGGGTGATAATTTTCGTGAATGACGGGAACCCAGCCTGAGAAAAAATCGTCGTGACTCCGTTCCATTGCGCGAATCTGTCGCACTTTGTCAAATGCGGTGCTCTGGTTCAACCATCCGCTCCCGCCAAATTCAGGTATCGGGCAATTTGGCGAGAATCAGTCCCAGGAGTTACTCGCCGCGCGGCTGAGAATGGCACATTCGTTTAACCGCGTGGGCCACGCCCCGCGCTTGGGAATCCAGCCAGCGGGATGCTGCTCACGCGGCCCGCTGGGCACGCGGTTAAACGAGCCAATGCCAACCGCGTGCGGCATACTCGCCGCTTAGCGACGTTTGATTTGTAGTCAAATTCGGCTTCGGCAACAAAACTCGCTCATGCCTGCTGCGAGTGCTCGGTCTCAACTGGCGCCGTCAGAACGTGCAGGTTTGGGGTTGCCAGCAGAGTTACGGTCATCTCCATCCGGCACAAGTTCGAACGCATTCAGCACTTCTGCCGGGACGCGACACGGTTGCAGAGTCGCAAACTTCACAAAAGCCCAGTTTGTGGAGGCAGTCGCCAGTTGCTTTCCGTCGGCCAGTCGCAGCAATTCATAGCGACGCATTGAGGTAACACGTTTCATGTCAGCCACCCATGTGCGTACCACGATTTCATCACCGGAAAATGCAGGCACCAGGTACTCAATGAAATGCGAACGCACGACCCAGCCCTGTCCAAGCTCATAATACGCTTTCGACGGCCAACCCTGAGCTGCAGAATGAGCGATGGCGGCATGCTGCATCCACCGCAGGTATTCGATATTATTGACATGCCCGACGCCATCGATCTCGTCCGCTGTTACCTGATGTCGATATTCAAAAATTGCTGGCACGATTGTTCCGCCGTTTCCTGTTCACGAAGCTGCCGGGTTGTGTGATGTCCATTATTCAGACGGAACTTTTTTCAGCAACTCATCCGGACGACAAATCAGCCCGAGATGAATCACCAGCTCAATACTCCGTGTGTGACGAATATCGTCCAGTGGATTCTCCGTCAACAACAGGATGTCGGCTGTCTTGCCCACCGAGATGGATCCAAGGCGATCCTCTTCGCGAAGGACGGTGGCGTTGGTCAAGGTCGCGGCGGTTAAGACAGCAGCCGGTGGCAATCCTGATTCGACCAGCATTTCCAGTTCCTGATGCAGCGCGAAACCCGGCGTCACCTGGGGTTCTGGTGAATCTGTTCCCACCAGCAACGGCACTCCGGCACGATAGAGCTTACCGGTCAGTTCCTGATATTTGCCGAATTCACGGCGTCTGTCTTCCAATGATCCACCCTGTGGACAGCCGGTTCGCTGCAGATAGATGGGCCAGAATTCCCGCAGTCGTTTGGGGACGAGTGCGTTGTCGGGATGATCATGGATCTCTGGCACATCGGGCAGCAGTATCATGTTTCGAAAGACTGCCAGCGTCGGATCGACAAAAGTTTTGCGTTGAGCCAACTCCGCCACCAGCGATTCACAAAGCGGGTTGTTGAGATCCAGTTGCCCGCGATGGCCAGGCTGACTGGTCACTTCCGGAGGGATCACATAGTTGAATACTGACCAGATATGTTCGAGACCATCCACGCCGTCGGCCACCGCATCCTGGGCTGTGTAACGGCCGAGATGAGCCGTCACAAACAGTCCTCGGCGATGGCTTTCTTCGATAATGGCACGGCCGACCGGTCGCGATGTACCCGCATAGATCTTCACCGTCGTGATGTCCCACTGTGCGAGGTCGTCAAACAGCTCCGGCACCCTGATCGGATCGGTCACTGCACGACCAATATCCCGATGAATCGGAGGATCACCATCGAGCAGCGGACTGCAAGTGAAGACTCGCGGGCAGAACTCCGGATGCGCTGCTGCGAATCGTGCGACCAGGGTAGCCGCGACGACTTCGTCCCCGGTACTGCGAATCGACGTAACACCTGCTGCAAGATAAAGCGGCAGAACTTCATCGCCGGTCACATGGGCGAAGTCGAGTACATGCACCACATGCACGTGAGCGTCGATCAATCCCGGCAGTGCAAATTTCCCGCGGCCGTCGATCCTTGTTGCATCAGCGGGTATGTCCGGAACATCATTCGCCCCGGTCACATCGACGATCTGTGATCCACAAATCACGATCGTCTGGTCCGGCAGCATCGTCCCGGATTCTGAATCAAACAGATTGCAACACTCGATCACAACTGTCGTTTCGTCCGCCATCACTGTCGCATGAAACACCATGAAAAATGTCGCGGCGACGGCAGCGATGAAGAAGCGACAGCTCGCGCAATCGGACCAGCGAATTCTGTGGATACTGATCAGACTGAAATCAGGCATTGACGACTCACTCCGATTATTCTCCGCGCGGGCAAAAGTGGAGTGTAGCCGGATTCGCAGGAATTCGGAGGCGGACAATGTTCATGGCCGAATTCTGACGAATCCGGCCACAACAAAACACCTCCATAAAGCCCTCCCGCAGTATATCTGTCGGACCGTAGCAGCCGACCCGCGATTCGCTTCAGGCCTGGTCCGTGCCCTGAATTGACGCCTCAAACTGCTGCCGCAAATCGTCCGGAATTCGAGTCACGCGCTGGGCGTCGTAATCGAAAACGACAATGACGGAAACGCCCTCCGCCACGATTTCACCTTGTTCACGACTGACGATGGCGTGAGTCATGTCGGCACTTGAACGACCCGAGCGTGTGATTTTCGAGCCGATATACACCGTGTCCGGAAATCGCAACTGCCGACGGTAGTCACATTTCACCGAAGCCAGAATCGGCCCCAGTCCGGTACCGCTCATTGTAACGGCTGAATGACAGACATTCAGCAAATCGACTCGCGCGGATTCGAACCAGCGAAAATACACAACGTTGTTGACATGCCCGAATGCGTCCTGATCGCCCCATTGCACGGGCAGGCAGGTGATGGTTCGATATCCAGCCAGCCTGGTGCGAATATCTGCTGGGACGTCACTAAAACCAGGCATCTGCATTTTTCGCCTTGTCCATCATTCCTCACTTCAGGAGCTTTACCGCATCATGGCCACTGACTCAACGCGAGCGACACTTGTGTCTGCGGACACCCATTCGAGGCACGCATGACCGGCGGACATATGGTCGGCCATCTCGTGCATGCAGATCCCGGCAGCCAGTAAAACAATGAGATCGCCGTTGCGGATCGGCTGGCCGCCATTCTGTTCAATCACCTGCGGCAGGCGCGCCATGATCGTGGGAACGGCTGCTGAAATCGTGTTGCCAAAATTGTTGAGGTTATTCAGGAATTCGAAGTTCGGATACTCAAGTCGCGCAGCGGCGATCAGTGCCTTCAGAAGTTTTCCGCTGGGCTGATGCGGAATGACGATCACGCGCTGGTCGGGCCGAAGATCGATCGAAGCAACCGCCGAACGCAGGTTGTTGAGCATCAGTTCGATGCCATTCAAAAACACGGTTTCGGCATTCATCCGCATTACAGTGCGGCTGATGGCTTCGCCGCGAAAAGTATAGACTGGCCCGGTTTCCTTGCGGAACAGCGGTTCCGGGTTTGGCCGCAGCGATGGGGAAATAGGAAAGTCATCTGCGCAGATCACAGAGATCGGCATTCCGGTATTGCGTTCCAGCACGACTCCGGTAGCTCCGGCAGACACGATCCCGCAGAAGAGTCGGTCTGATCCGTCATGCCAGGTTTCTGGTGTTTCGACATTCAGCAGCGCGATGCGTTTAATGTTTCTGCGATCGGCGAGCAGTAATGTCCCTTCCTGCAGCAGCTTCAGGAATCCGCTGCATCCGAAGTTATACGGTTGAATGGTCTGCGGTCGGAGCCTGTAGTGTCGCTCAACGGCGGCGGCGACCTCCGCAGCACCTTCATTATCCACGCCGGAATGACAAAGCAGGATTACGGAAAAATCCGCAGGAGCGTAATCGGAAACACGGCAGAGTTTGTCGAAGACCGCCATCGCCAGATCGACGGACGTGACGCCCGATTTCAGCATCCGACGCAACGAGATCCCGGTTGATTTCTGTACCGACTCAACGCTGGCGAATCCGGACTTTTGGCCCAGGCACGACAAACGAACGACCGTTGGATTGTCAATCCTGTCAAAGAGGTCGATGCGGTCAAACACATCGACGAAACATGACAGTCCAGGCGTTGCGTCCCGATTGACTGCGCTTTCATCCATGGACATCTCCAAACAATTTGAAGAAGCGGCCTGACAGAGCAAACTGGCCGCACTTCCCGAATACTAACAGAATATCGCCCACAAGGACTACGCCTGAATTTCGTAACCCTTGCGCTGCTCGCGAGCCTGCCATTTTGCAGCGTCGGCATCGCCCACAATCTGTTCCGTATCCGGATCCCAGTTGATCGTGCGGTCCAGACGAATCGCAATATTCGCCAGATGGCACACTGTCATCGCACGATGATGACTGTGGACATCACTGATCGGCTGAGTCCGGTCAACAATGCACTCGAAGAAATTCTGCATGTGATTGCCGGGCTGTTTGCCTTTGTACAGCTTGTTGAGGGTTTCCTCCTTGAGCGGATTATCTTTCATGCTGTCCACCGCCTCACCGGTCAGTTTGCCACGGTTCACAAAGATGCGACCATCGGTGCCTTCCAGCATCAGACCATTGTCGAAGCCCAGATCTTTGGCATCGTCGCGGATGTGCAGCACCGCATTATTCTTGAATGTCGCAGTGACATGGAATTCCGTCGCGGCGTTGTATTGCGTGGCATCAGTCGGCATCCCGTTTTCAAATGGAACGGGATGTTTGGCCATGACCGGTTCCACTTTTACCGGCCCGGTATTCTCCAGATTGAAGGCCCACGCCGCGATGTCCACATGATGCGCGCCCCAGTCGGTCATCTTGCCGCCGGAGTATTCATACCACCAACGGAACTCGTAGTGGCAGCGGGATTTCCCATATTTGCCGTCGGTGTCTTTGAAGCGATATTCGGTCATCGGAGCCTGCCCCAGCCACATGTCCCAGTTCAGCCCCTTCGGCACCTCTGCGACATCAATCGGTCCGCTCGATGGAGCGCCGCCAATCGCAACAGTGACCGTCCTGAGTTCACCGATGCGACCTTCACGAACTAACGCCACCGCCCGCAGAAAATTCAAACCCATTTCGCTGCGTTGCTGCGTTCCCACCTGGAACACACGACCGGTTTCGTCCAGAACTTTGCGGATCAGCTTGCCTTCATCAATGGTCAACGTCAGCGGTTTTTCGCAGTACACGTCCTTGCCGGCCTTCATTGCTTCGATGGCGATCTTCGTGTGCCAGTGATCGGGTGTCACGATGGTCACGACATCGATATCCGGTCGATCCAGGATTTTCCGATAGTCTTCGTACATATCGACCGTCCGTTCTGCGCCAGGCTTGCTCTGCATTTCCAGAGCCTTCGCCCTGCCTTTTTCGACATGTGCCTGATCTACGTCGCAGACAGCCGCACAGTCGGCAAAGGCCATCGCATTCGGGCCAACGGCGTTCCAACGATCCCCCGTCCCGATGCAACCCAGAATCGGGCGGTCATTCGGACTGCGGAACGGAACGGCAAACGATGACGGCGCGAACCAGTAAGGGGCTGCAGCGGTCGCAAGTCCAGCCAGGCTTGCCTGTTTCAGAAATCCGCGACGAGATCGAATTGCCATGAGTGGAGACTCCCCTGAGAAGAGATAGAGAGAGGTCAAGCGCGGTCTGATCGCGGTGAGTCCGCAATGAATTCACGCATTCCCGTATCAAAGACAGTCTACCCAGTCATCCGCAGGACTTCCAAACCAGCAGGCGGATTCATCTGACGTTCACGAAGATTTCTGTGTTTGTGCGACACGATTATTCCGACGAGGCAAGATTTACAGGGAGATTTGGCGACAAACGCCCGTATGCGGGCATATCAAACGCGCACACCAACGTGAGAAATGGGCGTGCATAATCAAAAATGGGGACAAAAAAACGGCTTCAACTACTTTCGCAATTGAAGCCGCTCGAAATGAACGCTCGCAAATAAACCAGAACAGGAGAACAAACTGATCATCTCCTTATGAACCACGCGAGCATTGCCCGGCACCCCCGGACACAGGATGGAAACCGCCTTAGGCAGCGTCAACTGCCTGAAGCGAATGAACCCGAATTGAACTTGTGCTCTAAGAAAGGCCTCGTATCAAAGCCGAATGCTGTAAAGCAAAGCATGTGCCAGAAACTTGCCCCCCCCGCAGAGCCAGCACGATTATCTGTGTCCATATCTTCAATGCAGCATGATCTTAGCCGAAAACCAACACTTGCCAAGATTTTTTGTTAAAATCTCAATTTTTATGAAGTGCTGCTGCACGAGTGGAACTCCATCAGAACGGCGCTGCGTTTTGCAGCTATGGTCTGAGATAAATTCGTACGATGGGAATTCGTACGATGGCAAGCGGGCATTTGGCCTCAACAAAACCGTGTTGATTCAGTAGACTCGCCTGTTCAAAGTTGCCGATGGCTGTCAACTTCTCCAAATTTCCGGCACGACCACCGGTTGGCCATTTTTCTTCAGGGCACGGAAGCCGATGAAAATTCGCTCGCGCTGGTTCAATATGATGCTGTCGTATCTGGCGACCCTCTGCCTGCGGCTGTTGTTCCTCACAGTCCGCGTGCAGCATCGCAGGATCGTTGAAGATGCCACCCCTTACGCCCGTCCGAAGAGTTCGCAGCGATTCACGTTCTGCATGTGGCATGATCAAATTGTGCTGGCCGTCTTTTCGCTGCGCACGTGGAATCTGGCGGGACTCATCAGTCAGCATCGCGATGGCGGCTACCTGGCAGATTCGGTCCTGATCGCCGGAATTCAACCCGTGCGTGGCAGCACAAGCCGCGGCGGTGCGGAAGCCGTGCGAGAAATCCTTGATCGCCCCGATCTGCATCTGGCGATGACCCCCGATGGTCCTCGAGGGCCTCGTCGGGAAATGAAGGAAGGCATCGTTTACATTTCATCACGTTCCAAACGTCCGATCGTGCCGACGGCATTGATCTGCAATCGCTACTGGGTGATTCCAGGGCACTGGTCCGACATGGCAATCCCAAAGCCATTTTCAAAAGTCATCCTGATTGCCGGTACACCGATCACTGTCCCGCCCGAATTGCCTCGCGAAGAAATGGCGATGTGGGCTGAATTTGTGAATGCAGAAATGGGACGTCTGGAATTGATTGCACGGCGTCTGCAACAAGGCGACGTTGCAGCAGCGAACGAGATTGATCGCACCACAGATCCTCAATATTGGCCACGGTCCCTGCCAGAGAGTTCCGCATCCGCAGCTGCATGATTGATAATCCTTACGAAACACCTGCAACGCATCCACACGGCAAAGAGTCCCGGCGGGATCTTTGGCGCAGACAGTTGATCTGCCCACATTGTCAGCAGGCTGGAATTTCTGCCGGGATCGCTTATCTGGCACACCCGTTTTTCAAGGTGCGCTGCAACAACTGCCTCGGGAGGTCGCGCGTCAGGCTGATGCAAGCTGCCCGAACAACATCTGCGCTATGACACGCGCCTGAGGTTATACTCCGCGCGGTCATGAGTGAGACAATTGGCGAGCGGCATGCGTCAGCTTGCCGGTACAAAAACGAGATACCGGAGGGCTCACGCCGCTCCGCTCACCGGACTCATTTCCGACCGCGTGGAGTACAATATATGCTGCAAGTCGTTCCACCTCCGGATGTCGGCGGCGGAATCGCCGCTTTTCAGCCCTGTGCAGGCGCGAGGAATCTCCCATATGTCACGCATCACGATCGAGTTTGCTCGTTTCGCATCTTGTGTTGTTGTTGCTGCGCTGCTGAGCGGCGTGTGGACGGCATCGGCGGATGCTGGAATGCCCGCGCTGTTGCCGAGTTCCTGGACGGCTGAGAGTTCTCCGGATCGAGCAAGTTCGGGCGATGCGGTTTCGGCTGGCGCGATAGCTTTGCAGATTCAGGCGATTTCATTCTTTGTCGCTGTGTTCCTGCTGAGCGGCTGGCTGGTGAAGGGACTCTGGAACCTTGCCCGGCGTGATTCTCCGATGCTGCCGGTGTTCAGTTATGGTCGGTCGCTGGCACTGGTAACACTGTGGGGCCTTGCGTTTGTCGTGGTGCTCACGATGATTTCCGGAGCCCGCGAATTGATGACTCCGGGTGCCTGGCGCAAACAGGGCTGGACCTACGCTCTGGCAAACGTGCGGCCAGACGAGACCACGTCAGGGCGGGAGGCACGACAGCGGGGTCTCGAACAACTGCGCACTGCTCTATGGCAGAATGCGGCGACACACGAGGGAAAACTTCCAGCGGCCGATGAGCCGTCCATCGACACAGCGTTGTGGGACGTTCCAGGCTGCCCGGGGTTGAAATTTCTCGCAGTCCCCGATTGCCGTGCTGAATCGACCGGGCGGTTATTTGTATTCGAACCCGACGCGGAGGGCGATGAGCGTCTCGTGTTGCTGACGAATGGTTTCATCGGGACCATGCGGACTGCCGAAATCAAACAGTCGCTGGCCGAAGGTCGCGCGGAGCCATCGAAAGGCACAACACCATGACTAAATCTTCATCGCACTTCGACCGAAAGACCATAGTCGGCATCGCGGGTATTCTTCTCATAATTCTGCTGGTGGCGTTACTCGGAATAAACATCGAGCAACTGCTGCTCGGCTGGATTTACTTTCCTCTCCGCACGATTCCTCAGATGACGATTGACTGGCCATCGGCGATCCTTGGTACCGTCTGCGTCCTGATGTTTGTCGCAGGACTGCATTTCACAGCGAGTTGGTTCATGCGCCCTGCCGACAGCCAGGCTTCCGTCGGAACGAACCGCTGGACATGGCGCAGTACGTTGATCATGTCAGCGACTCTGTTGGTTCTGTTCGCGTCAGGCACTGCATTTGTTGGCGGAGCGCATCAGGCCATCTGGCTTTTTTCCGGGCGGCGTGATGCCGCGTCGGAAACCATTACTGCCCGTGAACTTGGTCTGCTCGAATGGGCTCGCAGTAAGGCGCTGCAAATGCAAACCGACAATAATGTGAGACAATGGGGACTTGCGTTTCATAATTTCCATGATGCATATGGAGCGTTCCCGCCGGGTGGGACAATGTCTCAGGACGGCGAACTGTTGCACGGCTGGGCGATGTTCGTCGGACCGTATCACTCTTATACAGCCCCAGGTCTGGACTTCAGTCGAGCATGGCGAGTCCCCCCGAACGACCGAATTTACAAATGCCAGGGGCCCGAATTCCTGAATCCTTCGCAGCCAGGTCCCGTGTTCGATGACGAAGGATTTGGACTGTGTCATTGGGCCGGGAATGTCCATGTTCTGCCTGTCAGGACAGTCGTGGTCGATGCGGCAGCCGGCAGTGAGGGCCCCGGAGGAAATGCCGCACAGCTCGGTGGTCAAACCGGTGGTGTGTCGCTCGCACAGATCACCGACGGAACATCCTCGACGATCCTCCTGGGAACGGCGGGTGAACATTTCAAACCGTGGGGGCATCCGGCGAACGTGCGGGATCCGGCACTCGGGATCAATCGATCGCCCGACGGTTTCGGTGGC
>JAYSPO010000998.1:0-3823 GCA_043722015.1 Candidatus Kuenenia sp.
CAGCGGCGTGCTGCAGGAACTGGCTGTTCCGTCCTATGACATGGAGATCGCGTTCCGGTCTTCGTCTCGCGGCCCTGAACCTGAACGATTCTGCGTGCAGGCTGTTCCCGCGCCGTTGATCGGTTCCGCTTCGACGAAGCGCATCACGCGCGGCGGTACTTGGATTGTTTCCGGCGGCGGACGAGGCATCACAGCCGTGATCGCGATGACGCTGGCAAAGAAGTACGACCTGAAACTGCATCTGCTCGGCACAGCCCCGGCCCCGCATCTCAGCAATGAATTTGTCCGCCAGGTAACTTTTGACCGCAGCGGTGTTCGGCGAGGCATCATGCAGGACGCATCGGCCTGCGGAGAAAATCCCGTTGAGGCCTGGCGCAACACGGAGAAGGCCATTGAAGTCGATGCCACTCTGCGGGAATGTCGAAAGCAGGGAATCCTCGCGACATACCACTGCTGCGATATTGCTGAATTCGCGGATGTCGAAAACACGATCCGGAGCATCCGTCAACAGGCTGGCCCGATTCACGGTGTGATTCATGGAGCCGGAGCCGGGCAGGATGCGAGGTTTGATCGTAAGCGACCGGATAAGGTCGAGAAATGTCTGCGAGCCAAGATCGACGGTTCGCTGGCACTCATGCAGGCCACAGATTCAGATCCGCTGGAATGGTTTGTCACGTTCGGTTCCATTAGTGGACGCTTCGGTGCGAACGGACATACGGACTATTCTCTGGCCAACGACATGATGGCGAAAATCGTCGATCGCTATCGAAGTCAGCGGCCCGCCGTTCGCAGTCTCACATTTCACTGGCACGCCTGGGGCGATATCGGCATGGCGACCAAGCCGGAAGCCAGGCTGGCACTGGAAATGATCGACATGGAGTTCATGCCGGCTGCCGAAGGAATCGCCCACTTCATGCGCGAATTGGAGATTGGTGGGAGCGAACCGGAAGTCCTGATTACCGACGAAAGCTATTTTCGCAGGTTCTTTCCGGCGGACCGTGTGTCATCGACCGATGCAACCCCCGGCAAGGCCTCTTTGCCGCTGCTTCCTGCAGACGTGACCGAGCACGCGGACGGAGTTTGTTCCAGTGTGGTCACCCTGAACCCTGTGTCAGACCGATTTCTGTCACAGCACCGCGTGCGAGGGCGAGCGACTTTACCGTTTGTGGTCGCGCTGGAATTGATGGCAGAAGCGGTGCGGGCACGAACCGGCAATCCTGAAGCGGGAATCTGCACGCAGGCCCAGGCGTTGCAGGCGATTCGGTTTTCGACCGACGATCCGCTCGCAGTCACCGTACAGACCCGCCCAACGGCAGACGGGAAAACTGAATGTTGCCTGCTGGCCGACGTTCGTCGCCGTGACGGTCGGATGGTCGAAGAAGATCGTGAATTCTTCCGGGCTGTCTTTGAGACTCGAGCGGACGTACATCGCCGCAACTCTTCAGCCACAACGTTTCAACTGCCCGCGAATCCTGTCTGGCAGCGGATCACCTACGCAACACCGGAAGACCTGATGTACCACGGCCCTGAATTGCAGGAGCTTCGCGAAATCGCCGACGATGGAGAGACGATCTTTGGACGCATTGCCGCTTCAGCTCCCGTCCAGTTGTTTGGCGGCTCACGCGCCAAAGGCTTCACGGTGCCATGCGCAACAATGGATGCATGTCTGTGTGCAGTCGGATACGCTGCGTTCCATCGGCATCAGATGTCGAGCCTTCCAGTGCGATTCGATGGGATTGAATTTGGTCGCCTGCCGGACCCGGGTGAACCCTGCATCGTCCGTATCCGGCAGTCACACGTTTCGGACACCGGAGCTGTCTGGGATTTCCAGCTTCAGGGCCATAACGGGGATCGGTTGCTCACGGTGAACGGGTATCGGACCGCGTGGCTGAAGGCAGGCAGTTGACAGCCGAGCGTCCTGTGGACCGATAAGTCCAGTCTCAACGAACGATGATTCGATAATGTACCAGTCACCAGTGTCATTTCAGGCTCCCCTGGAACCGCGAAGCTTCTTCGCGGAAGACACCCTCGCGCAGGAAAATCGGCATATCTTCGAAGCGACATGGCAGCTGATCGGACTCGTCTCGTCAATCAAACTGCCGGGGCAATACCTTTCCACACAGGTGGGCAACGTCCCTGTGGTCGTCCGGAATTTTGACGGCAAACTGGTCGCTTTGCGAAACGTGTGCGCACATCGGCACTGCACGCTGGTGTCATCGGCGACGGGGCAGAGCGAAACACTGAAGTGCCCTTTTCACGGCTGGGAGTACGGCGTGGACGGAAGGACTCGCAAAATCCCGGCGGCAAAGAATTTTCCAAACTTTGATCGGGAACACTACAGGCTGGCTGCGTTTCCGCTGGAGCAATGCGGCGACCTGTTGTTCGTGCGGATTGCGAATTCAGGTCCGTCGCTCAAAGAATGGCTGGGGGACCTGTATGATCGCATTGCAGAATGGACGACAGTCCCAACATCAACACTGGCGGTGAGTCGAATTCTTCCGTTACCCGCGAATTGGAAAATCCCCGTCGAAGCCGCACTCGAAAGTTATCACATACCCGAAGTTCATGCGCAGACATTTGGTGAAGATCCGGGCGAATCGAAGAGTGATCATGCGTTCGCAAAGTATACAACGTCGTTCTTCACCGCGTTTAACACACCACGTCTCATCGACAAACTCCTCAAAGTCTATGAGAGATTCATCATGAGTATTCTGGGGGTCCCGTTTGCCCCGGCGTACGAACATCATCATGTCTTTCCAAATCTCCTGATTTCCAATACCAGCTCGTTAACGCTCGTGCAGACCGTGAGTCCACTCACTGCCGAAACAGCCGTCAGCAATGTCTGGCAATATGGGCGACTGTCGGTACGGCGCAATCCGTTTTCAAGGCTAACCGCGTTCCTGTGGGGACGCTTTACGGGCTGGTTGTCTTATCAAATCCTCAAAGAAGATATCAGCATCTTTTCTCGCGTGCAGCGCGGGGCACGGGCTGCGCAGGATCGCGCGATTCTGGGGCGATGCGAAGAGCGGTTGTATGCATTTGAAAAGTTTTTGAGCGACCAGATCGCTGGACGTTAGTAGTACGGGTTTCACGGATAAGCACAGACAAATCGTAAAGTAGCCGTCACGCTCCGCCGTGACGAGCATTGAACCGGGCCACCTGAATGGAGTGCCCGCGCTGATTGTCCTTCAGGCCATGAAACGGGGCTGGTCGTGGGAAACTGTCTCGGTTCATGAGTATGGCGATTGGAATGACGACTGCATCCGTAATGTGCGGCACAAAACTTCCTGGTCCTTCGCAAAAATAGAACGTTAGAGTTCCAAGTGATCAACTTAAACGGCAAAGTGGCATTAGTGACTGGTGCTTCCCAGGGGATCGGCCGAGCCTGCGCGGAATCGCTGGCGGCCAACGGGGCGGCAGTGGTCGTCAATTTCCTGAAGTCGCAGGACGCCGCGATGGACGTGGTGAATCAGATTCAAGGACAGGGCGGACAGGCGATCGCCGTACGGGCGGATGTTTCCGAACGCGACGATGTGCAGGCGATGATCGATGTGATCGGCGCACACTTCGGGAAACTGGACATCGTGGTGAGCAACGCAGCAGCCGGCGGATTCCGTCCATTGACAGAGGTCACACCGGCGGGTTTCGATTCGATCCTGCGGATGAACGCCGCGCCGCTGTTGTGGTTGACTCAGGCGGCACTTCCGCTGTTCAAAGCATCTCCCGACATTTCGCGCGTGATCGCGATCTCCAGCCACGGTTCAATCCGGGGGATCGCCAATTACGGACTCATCGGAACGTCGAAAGCCGCGCTGGAAAGTCT
>JAYSPO010000999.1:0-8047 GCA_043722015.1 Candidatus Kuenenia sp.
CATGAACAATTCCGCGTCGCCCGGTTTCAGTGTCTCACGAATCTGTGCTTCCGTCCAGACATAGGATTCGCCTTCAATCGCATTCGTCTCTGCATCGAGCGCTGAACAGAAACCGCCACCCGGCAGCGTCATTTCACGTTCAAGGAACACGACCAGTTCTTCGATCACCTGCCGATAGAGCGGATTGTCTGTCAGCAGCGCAGCTTGCGCATAGGCCTCGAGCAACTGCGCCTGATCGTAAAGCATTTTCTCGAAGTGAGGCACGTTCCAGCGGCGATCGGTACTGTAGCGATGAAAACCGCCACCCAGATGATCTCGGATGCCGCCTTTCGCCATGGCTGTGAGTGAATGATCGACGATCTTCAGGAGTTCCGGACGCGGATTCTCGGCGTGCAGCCCCAGCAGAAACTGGAGCCGTGGCGCGTTCGGAAATCGGGGACCATCGGGCCTGCGTTCATTGAAATCCACGCCGCCATAGTCAGGGTCATAACGGCCTTCGATGCCTGTTGCGACCGCTTCCAGCAACTCGCGAGTGAGATCCTTAGGCTCGGCGAGAACCATCGGTCCAGAGAGGCGACGCACTTCGCGCGCGATCATGGCGGCTGAACCGGAGACTGCCTCCTGCTTGTCCGTCCAAAGTTCCGTAATCCGATTGGCGACCGTCAGGAATCCGGTGCGTCCATCCGGTGAATCTTCCGGAGGCAAGTAAGTCGCGCCGGCAATCGGATCTCCTGCCGGAGTCAGAAACATTGACAACGGCCACCCACCACCACCTCCCGCACCGGTTGCCTGCTGATACACGATCAGGCTCGTCATGTAGATGTCATCGACGTCAGGACGTTCTTCGCGATCCACTTTAATGCAGACAAAATGCTCGTTCATGTAATCAGCGATTTTCTGGTTTGAAAAAACCTGCCGCTCCATGACATGGCACCAGTAGCAACTGCTGTATCCCACAGACAGAAATACGGGCTTGTTTTCCGCACGAGCTTTTTCAAATGCTTCAGGTCCCCACGGATACCAATCCACGGGATTATGAGCGTGCATCAGGAGGTATGGACTGGATTCACGGGCCAGACGGTTTGCCGGGACGGATTCCGTTCCCTTCTGCCCCTTGCCGTCGTGAGCCTGATCTGAAGCATCTATCACGGATTTCTCCGTCGTATCGGGCGTGGTTGAACTACTTTTTTCATCTGAAACCGCGGCTTGAACTGCGTTCGCTACGCCAGGGATTGAACCACACAACGAAATGAACGAAATCGGCAACATCCCCGCTATCACGGTGACGGCAAACTTTTTTAAACTCATAGGAATCTCGTCTGACAGTCTAAGTTGACGCTGCGAATCTGACTCTCTCCGGCAATCGGCGTTTACAAAATTCGCCCAGAGGATTCTACGCACTCCCGTGCCAGATATGAACTCCGGCAGTCTCTGCCGCCCCGAATGAATGGCAAATTGGGGGTCTGGCGAAGAATAATGTGAGTTTATTCGGCGATCCCGATGTGAAATACGGCCTCGAATGTCCTTTCAGCGGGAATTCAGATGACCCGGAAACCTTGTCACCATGAGGATTTTGATCGGAGTTCTGCAGGATGCAATCAAGGGATCAATAAATTTCGTCGTGCCCGATCATACGGATTTGTGGATTTGGTCAACCATTCACGATCGCAAGGCCGAAAACAGAGAAGTCGGACTGCGCAGCGGAAAACGACCGGTATGGTCATTGCGCGCGTCCGGCGGACCCACGTTCACGAAGTGATTCACCGTGTCCACTTACCGGACGCGGTTGGATGCTTCTCGGATGTTCCGGATGGATGGAACCATGGAATCGCCGATCATTGCCACATTGCCGCGCGGACATCGCATGGACAGACGCTTTGGAGTTGTCTTTGACATCGCTCCGGAGTTCTCCGATGATCTGACCCGGGTCGATGGTGTGCGTACGCGCGAAGCCGTGATTCTGAATCAGCTGGGCATCTATTTCTGGGGTCAAATGGCGCTCTGGCGGCACCGTGAGATGTCGGCAATCGCAGACGAACTTCAGATCCCTGTCGGACGCATGATCGATGACTGCTGGATTGAGCGGGCGAAAAACCTGTGTTCCGTCGTGGCACCTCGCCAGTCTTCAACGCTGCCTGCGTCACCCCTGCGAACCATGTCATTGTTAATCGTCGCGTTGCTGATTGGATTTTGCTCGGTGTATCTGCTGGGACGACGTCATAATGAGCCGTTGACCGGAATTCTTTCAGCCGACATTACGACGATTCGTGTTCCTGCGGCATCACGGTTAACGAGTGTCCAGATTAAAGCTGGCGAAGAAGTTTTCTCCGGTCAACCTTTACTAACACTGGAAAAACTTGAACACCTGGCATTCATTGAAGCACAGGAGCACCTTGTGCGCGACCTTGAACGAGAAGTCAAACGCGTCGAAGCGCAGGCGGCAATAGAATTGGAATGGCGGACTCGCGACTTGAATCGCGAACTTTCCAATGTTCGTCAGCGCGTGGCTCTGCGAGAACTTGACGGCAGGACTGCGAACCGCGTTCCTGACGGCAAACCGAACCGCTTGCACGATGGAGTACCGGTTCGCAGCGTTTCGTCCAGCAATGCTGCTCAGCTGAATTTCATCCCTCGTCGTCGAGCTGGTGGAATTATCTTCTTCAGCGGAGCCAGTGGCCAGTCGTCAGCGGTCTCTGAACCCGCACACGTTCCTGAATTGCCGGAACCCGTGCGGATTGCTCAGTTGCCAAACAATTCTCTGGTATCAGATTCCGAAGCGATTTCCCCGGCTGATCCAGACCTGCAGACGCTGCGTTCGGAGCAGTCGCGCCTTGAAGCCGTGCGCACCACATTACCGGCGACCGTCAACGAAGCCGTGGGTGCGACCACGATTCAGGCTCAGTACGCGGAGGCCGCCAAACAGTTGGAGACCATGAAATCTGTCAGTCGCGAAGTCAACGTCACGTCTCCAGTCTACGGCACAGTAGGGCAAGTGCGTTACCGTGAAGGTGACGATATGCAGGCGGGTGAAGTCATGCTCCGCATCCTGCACACCGATCGGCGTTACGTCATGGCGTATCTGCCGACGAGACGAGTCCACGAGATGCGACCGGGGCAGGAAGTCGAACTGCAATTTCCTGGCAACGAAGAATTCAAAGGTCAGGTTGTGGATATTCCGATGGTCGCTGACCTGACCGGACAAACCGGCGACACTCTGGCAGCGATCCGCATTGAACAAGTGGGGCGTCTGTGGCCCAACGTGCCCGTTGGTTCTCAGATCGACGTAATTTCGTCGCGATGAAAACGTCGGTTGTTTGGACATCCGCCTGCGTTGCCATTACGCTTCCGGCGTTGCAGCATCAGATTCGCGAGGCTGCGTGTTCAGGTTTCCCCTGGTTTCGGCGACTTATTGATGTCCATGTCTTTTCCATCCGTTGACCAACAGCTCCAGATCATCACGCGCGGCATTGAAAAAATCGTGCCACAGGAAGAACTTCGCAGGAAGCTGCAGCACAGTAAAGATACGGGCACACCGCTGCGAATCAAGTACGGGATCGACCCGACCGGCATCGACGTTCATCTTGGACACACGGTGCCGCTGCGCAAGATGCGGCAGTTTCAGGAGTTGGGACATCAAGCCGTCATTATCATTGGCAACTACACCGCGCTGGTGGGCGATCCCAGCGGACGTGATGAAGCGCGAAGCAAACGGCTGACCGAAGCGGAAGTGGAAATCAACGCCGCGACCTATCTGACTCAGGTCGGCAAAGTGGTCGATATGTCCCGCGCCGAAGTGCATCGAAATGGCGACTGGTTCAGTACCATGTCATTTGCGAATGTCCTGTCGCTCTGCGGGCGAGTCACGGTGGCTCAGTTGCTCACGCGCGACGACTTCGCCAAACGATACCGCGAGGAGAAGGCCATTTTCCTGCACGAATGTCTCTATCCCGTGATGCAGGCATGGGACAGTGTCAAGATTCGTTCCGACGTGGAACTCGGCGGCACGGAACAGCTTTACAGTTTCATGCTGGCGCGTGACCTGCAGGCTCAGGAAAACCTCAATCAACAGATCGCGGTAATGTCGCCGATTCTGGTGGGGCTCGACGGAATCCGTCGGATGGGCAAGAGTCTCGGCAACTACATCGGCATCAGCGAATCGCCGTATGACATGATGAAGAAATTCATGCAGTTGCCCGACGGCGTGATGAAAATGTACTTTGAACTGCTGACTGAGGTGCCTCTGGATGAAGTGGATCGCCTGCTTGCCGGACATCTGAAAATCGCCAAGGTGACACTCGCAAAACTCGTGATCGCGCAGTACCACTCGAGTGCAGACTCCGACGCGGCGGCCGCCCGTTGGCAGTCCGAAATCGGCGGCGAAGCTTTACCGACCGACATTCCGGACGTGGTGCTCGATGCCGCGCTGCTCACGGACGGCAATCTTTCGGCAGTGAAACTTCTCACGGCACTGAACCTGTGCCCCAGTAACGGCGAAGCCAAGCGTCTCATTCAGGGCGGCGGTGCAAAGCTCGGCGAAGAGAAAACTGCGATCACGAATCACGATCAGCAGATTGCGGTGACCACCGGTCTGCTCGTCTGGGCTGGCAAGAAGAAATACTGCCGCGTCAAGCTTGCCTGAACGATCGATGGTTCATGCGTGCAGTCGCCGATTTCGGTAGGTGCTGCTTGCCGAGCTCATGATTACCCACATCTTTTCGGGAAGTTCTTCAAAACCACTGACCTTTCCATCGTTGATGTGGTCCGAGTGTGAGAATAGCAGGGGAATACGGCTGCGTGCATCGGCCCAATCCCGGCTTCACGCCGGGTGAGCCAGGGTCTCGAAACTACAGAGGAAACCAGCAAGGTGCATCGGCCCCATCCGGCTTCACGCCGGTGGACCGGAGGTTTGGGGACCAAAAAGTTAAACCTTGGCTCCATCGGCGTGAAGCCTTGTCGTTACCCACATTTCTAGTTGGGAATTGCCGTTTCTTCGCACGAACAACGCTTCCGCCGGGCTTACCCCCGGTTCACGCACCACAAACCGGGGCTAGCGGGCTGTTGGTTTAGGGCTGTTTCTGAGCCGAAAGGCACTAGTGCTCTGTCACGCATTCATGGATGGGTTGTGTGCCACTGGCTTTGCCAGTGCTCCCATTTGCAGGACGCGCTGGCAGTGCCAGTGGCACACATCAATACACGACTGACAAAGCACAAGGGGCTGTTGATTCAATCGTTTAACGGCAAGCCGAAGGCGTCGGCGCTCATGTAAACAGTCGCCTACGGTTCACCGTTAAACGATTTCAACATTAAAGTCGCCCCTACGTTCACATAGAATCCAGTAGAGTCAGTCAGTTTGTCGTTCCGCCTTGAGGTGACGTTTTTGTACCGGCAAGCTGAAGCGGCGCTTCGTATCGCCAATCTCATGTCGCGTATTCCGGGCCGACCTTTCGCAGTCAAGGATCATCATTCGGAATCGAACTGTCGGCCCGTTGGGCCTTCAACGTCTGGTTGTTTTCGATTCCAGGGCCGATGGCCCTGGCTATTTGAACTGCTGGCCCTTTGGGCCGAAACAAAAAGCAAGTTTCAGCATCAATGGTTGTGGAACCTCGTTGGGGTTCGGGGTCATCCCGATCACTTTACCTGGGGTGCGCCGCAACGCGGCGACCCCAGGCTTTGTTGTGAAACCCTTTCAGGGTTGATGCACACGATGTCCCTCAGAGCCGAAATGCGTAAACACTGCGCCTGAAATAACTTATAATCACGACAGTGCCATTCGTTCCTGCCACCTTTAGCGGGTTTTTGGTCACCTGCGGCCCGCCCCATCGATTTACCCGTTGGCCCGAAAGTGCCAGGCGAGTGCAAGCAACCCGAACGCAGCGACCCAACTGCCGATGACGCGAAGCGCAATTTTCTGCCATGCCTGCTGGACAGATACCGCCGTCGCACTCAGCACGAGGGCGACAATACCGGCGGCAGTCACGATACCAAGCGCTGCCATCAATCCGACCTGCCAGGGACAAGCCCAGGACCATTCCCACAAGCCAGGCAAGTGGAAGTACCAGCACCAGGCCGCGAGCTGCCGTCTTTCCCAAAAGTCCGCTCAACAGTGACAGTGCAACCACCACCAACAAGGCGTCCAGCGACACAAAGAAATGCGCGACTCCGTCAAAGAATGGTCCTGCGCCCGATGTGACTAAATGGGCCTGCGCGGTTTTCGGGGATGCAGCCAACGCGAAGAACGCGGCCATCAACAGAGAATGGAAATACAACGATGCAGGTCGGCGATTGATTATTGGCCCCATCAGGGTAAGTATCCCAGGCTTGAGATCAGGAAGTACACTCCACTCACCATCACCAATGCGCCCGCAGCCCGCAAGCATCTCTTGCCCCAGGGCCAGTGACCAATACAGCCGATGCCAATCCCAGCGGTATGCAACAAACCAGTACCCATTACGAATCCCAGGCTATACGCCAACCAACTCTCTCCGTCGGGAAGTTCCGTGCCGTGAGCATGCCCATGAAACAGAGCGAATGCAGCGACGAGCGAAAGCGAAACCGCAAGAGGTGGTCGAGATTCAAGGACTACCATCAACCCCAGGACAATCGCGGAACATGCGATGCCTGTTTCAACTCCTGGCAATGGAAATCCCATCAAACTCATCGCCGCACCGAACGCCATTGCGAGCGGAAAAGCGATGGGAAGGAGCCAAATGGCGGGAGCTCCCAGTTGAGCTCCCCATAATCCGACTGCAACCATGGCGACAACGTGGTCCATGCCGCGAATTGGATGACTAAACCCAGACCCAAACCCTCCACCTATCTGACCATCACCATGGGCAAACACGGACGTGCCACTTGCCAGAACAATCCATGCTGAAATCAACAGTCTCAGACAAAAGGAGTACCTCGTAATCATCATCGTCGATCGACCTTTGCCGTTTTTCATCAAAGGCTCAACAGCATCACGAAACGCTGAATCGTCCAAAATGCCCCAAGCGAACCGACCACGTATGCAGGAATTCGTTTGGCCCACCATGCCCGATCAAATTCGAGGGTGCGCAATGACATGGCCACCCAAATGGCAACAAACACAAATGCAAGCTGACCTGCCTCGACACCAAGATTAAAAAACAAGAGCGCCGATGGAATTTCTCCTTGCGGTATTCCAGTCATTGACAGTCCGCTGGCAAATCCGATTCCATGCATTAAACCAAAGGCAAACGAGACAATCCAGGGATGGCGAATCGTAAAGCTCGATTGCCCTCGCCACTTCCGAACCACCTCAGGGCCAAGAAATAATATGCTCAGCGCAATCATCGCGTTCAATGGAGCATCAGAAACGTGAATGACAGAAAAGACGGACAGGGCCAGGGTGATACTGTGTGCGATCGTAAACGCAGAAATCGTTTTTACCAGCGCGCTCGTTGTATCGACAAGCAACAGCAACCCCAATACGAAGAGCAGATGATCTACACCCAGCAGAATTTGCTCCACGCCGATCCAAAAGTACATGCTGACCACTTGCCATCCGCTGGGAGCCTCCGTCACGATGAGTGAAGGGGATTCCGGCATCAGGCGAGCGACCTGGGTTGTTCCGTCCAGTCGCTCGATACGGACAAGAACATCCGTGAGCGTGTGGCGCAGGCCGTCGATCTGGATCGTGGAACCGACCAAACCGTTCGGCTCGCGGAACTTCCAGCGTTCGACGTACGCGCCTCCAACGAACATGCCATGCGCTTCGTTCAATCGCTCCGCCGTATCCGGCAACCGCACGTACAGCCCCAGGCGCAGATTGTCACCCAGCGCTGGCACTTTCCACAACAGGTCGAACGTATCAGGGGTCGCTTGCTTCAGTTGGAGAAAGGCTGGCCTGGCTTCATGCGCGAACGTGGACGACTGCATTGCAACCAATGCAATCAGACCGAAGCATAAAACAGCGAACCAATGCCTCATGACATGCCTCATGGTTCCTCGGCAACGGGTTCGGGCCATTCGATGGCGACGTCATACTTCTTCATCAACCCCTGATAGAAACTCTCGACTAAATCTT
>JAYSPO010001000.1:0-5892 GCA_043722015.1 Candidatus Kuenenia sp.
GTGAATGCAAAGCTCCAGCGGATGAAACTCCTTCCTTCCGGTCCTGCAGACGATGCCGAGTTTCTCCGCCGTGTCTCGCTGGATATCGCCGGTGTCCCACCCACGGTTGCCGAAGTCAATGCCTTTGTTGCTGACACGACAGAACCAGTGGCCAAACGAGCCGCAAAGGTGGATCAGTTACTGTCGCGGCCGGAATATGTCGAACACTGGACACTCAAGTGGAGCGACCTGCTGCTGAATCGCCGCAAGACGGTTACCGAACGCGGCGTCTGGGCGTTTCGCAACTGGATTCGTCAAGCTGTTGCCACCAACAAGCCCTACGCTCAATTTGCGTCTGAACTGATGACTGCCGGAGGCAGCACGCTGGAGAATCCGGCAGCCAATTATTTCCGCATTGCCCGAGAACCAAAGCTCGTCATGGAAAACATGACGCAGGTCTTCCTTGGCACTCGATTCAGTTGCAATCAATGCCATGACCATCCTTTCGAACGCTGGACTCAGAATCAGTACTACGAACTTGCCGCGTACTTTGCCGACGTCGGTCGCCGAGCTCTTCCTGATGGTGACGAATTTGTGTTCACCAATGTGTCGCCGGAAGCGGTGGTTAACCCATCGACCAATCAGCCGGCATCGCCAAAGTTTCCGTTCTCACATGCCGGTGCCGTCAATGCCGGTGCGCATCGACGTGAGCAATTGTCACAATGGCTGACGGCCAAAGAGAATCCCTATTTTGCACGCAGCATCGTCAATCGCTATTGGAGCTATTTCCTCGGCCGCGGCATCATCGATCCTGTGGATGATATCCGCGCCAGCAATCCGGCTTCCAATGCAGAACTTCTCGATGCGCTGACGAAGGACTTTACGGAAAACGGCTACGACCTGAAGCGGCTGATTCGCCTCATCTGCACGTCAGCCACGTATCAACGCAGCCTGGAAACCAACAAATGGAATGACGACGACACGATGAATTACTCGCACGCTGTACCGAGACGTCTGTCGGCGGAACAGTTGTACGACGCCATCATTCAGGCGACCGGAGCACCGCGAGCGTTGCCAGGCGTTCCGGCGGGGTTTCGAGCTTCTGAATTGCCAGACTCTCAGGTCGAGGTCGCGTTTCTGGACATGTTCGGACGCGCTCCGCGTGAATCACCATGTGAATGTGAACGCACAAGCGACGTCAGTCTGGGGCAAACATTGAACATGGTCAACGGCCCGACGATCGGCGATGCGATCGCTCATCCCGACGGAATTATCGCAAAATCGATTGCAGCCGGAGCGACCAAAGAACAATTGATCGAGACGGTCTATCTTTCAACGCTCTGCAGAAAACCATCAGCCGAAGAAATGACACGCACGATTGAGTATTTCAGCACGGTCGCCACACCGAAAGAGGCAACTGAAGATCTCACCTGGGCGCTGATCAACAGTCCCGGGTTCCTGTTCAATCGCTGAGAAGGCAAAAAATGGTCAGGTCTCAAATCAATGAGACCCGACTCATTTTGTCTCCTCTATTTGAGGCGTGGCAATCGCAATGTTCAGGAGTACGCAAATGGTTTCCGAGAAAACCGAAGATGTGGTTCGACGCGCGACACAACTGTACGAAAACAAACTGCGTGACAAGCTTGAGAGAACGAACATGAATGAATTCGTGGCAATCGAGCCCGACTCAGGCGAGTATTTTTTTGGTAAGACGTTGAGCGAGGCAATTCAGGCGTCACGCTCCGTCCATCCGGATCGTTTGGCATTTGCAATGCGTGTCGGACACAGTGCAGCGATTCAAATCGGAGTTTTGAATCCGTGAATGGGCTTGTGGATGAATTCGGGCGAGCATTGCTTGACTTGAAGCTTCGTTCAACCGGCAACGTGGATCACGTTGAAATCACGGTGTGGATCGACACGGCTTTCAACGGGGAACTGGTGGTGCCGCGATCAATGATTGAGCTCCTTGGCTTGGAGCAAAGTGCCGGTATCCGCGCAAGTCTTGCTGACGGAAACGAGGTAACTCTGGAATCGTACACTTGCTTTTTGGACTGGTTTGGTCACCTGCGGGCCGTGGAAGTCATCGCAAACAATGGCCAAATGCCACTGCTGGGAATCGGCTTGCTGATCGGCCATCGGCTCGTGGTTGACTACACGAATCTCATCGTCAGCCTCGAATAGTTTCGTCGACGTTATTCTTTACTGGCAAACGGCTGCGATCACGGCTGAGTGGCACTGTCGGTGAAAACGGGATGGTGTGCCACTGGCTCTGCCAGTGCATTTGGGCGTTGTGTGGATATTCGTCGTTGGACGACATTCACGTGCATTGTGAGGAGAATCGTAACCGTTCACGACATTTCGAGAATGACAGTTGAAACCACAGATGGACACGAATGAACACAGATTGACTGTTGATTTCTATCTGTGTGAATTTGTGTTTATCTGTGGTTGCTTGCGCAGGTTTCGTTCTGAGGCGTGAACCGCTACGAAAAATCGTCGTCCTCAGTGAGCCGTTGATTTCAGATTGGCAAATGTCCAGTCCACGGTCGATCCGGATCTGTCAGTGTTACGCAACGAGAACCTGAATGGCTTCACCCGACCTGCTTGAGATTCAACTCAGGGAAGCACTGGCAGAGCCAGTGGCACACATTTACTGACCGCGCAGACATTGATCCTACCAGTGCCACCTCGCCGAAGCCTGACACCGACGCCTGCGGCTTGCCGTTAAACGATTAAAACGACAGTCCCCGAGGCGGATGGGGCCGCGAAGATGTGGGTCACGACAAGGGCGTTGCCCTGGGCTTTTACATTTGGCGCCTTTGGCACAAAACGTTTCTACGATCTGTTTATCGGCTCCGCCAAAGCTGATCCATGGGGATCTTCAGCGACTCAACTGCGGCGGAGATGTCGTCGCGGAAACGTTTGGCATCGAGTGGATAGCCTTGCGTCGGTTTGAGACCGGGGATGTGCTTCGCCCAGAAGTGATTGAACTGGTGCATCAGCACTTCGCGCGAGTACTTAGCAACCATCGATGCCAATGCCACTGGCAGGAACTCTTCCGCCTTGGTGCGAAAACAGAAGTCCATTGAACCCATGCGGTAGCGGGATTTTTCGCGCGATTCTTCCAGGCGAAACACAAACTGGTCGTCAAAGTGCTGCGAGATCAATTCGTCGTAACGGTTTCTGCCCCCATGCTTATCACAGACCACGAGCGTCGCCTTGTTGCTTAACTCGGAATCGGCGGCACACGCATCCGCAAGATCACGCACCAATTGGAGCGTGGCATTCGACAGAACAACGCCTTTGGAATCTGTCTGAGCCACCAACTGGTTGAATTCTTCCGGGAACATGATCCTCGCCCGGATGCCGAGCAGCCGAATCCCGCGTTTCTCCAATTCAGTTTTCAGCGTCGCAACCCATTCGCTGATGTGATCATCGCTGGAATCAACCGGCAACGCCAAACCGGGTGTTGTGTTCCATGGTTCTGCCTGATACGCATGGGAAAATGGAGCAGCCAGCGCCGGCATGCTGATGGCACGACACACCTGATCAATGGACGCCGTGTCAACGTTGATAAGATTCAGAAATGCCAGGACCGCGACTTCCAGTGATTCCAGACCCTCGCCCGGTGAAAAGACTTTCTTCGAATCCGCCACAAATAGTCGTTGATCACCACGTTGCGGAGCACTTGTGAGTACCGACTCCAGTTCTTTCCACAGGTCCAACGGTTCGACGCCATCAGGCAGATGCCATGCCGTCGCGGCAACCGTGAGTGGTCCAAGATTCGGCCCATAGCCAGCCTCGTCCGTTCCAATCAGAATTCTGCCGGTCATCGCAAGCCTCGTTCTGTCTGATCGCAAAGAGTCTAGAGTCTAGAGTCTAGAGTCTAGAAGCTAGAAGCTAGAAGCTAACCGGTTTGGTGTGCCTGCGCTGCCGCTTGTCACACCCTACAAATTTACAAACTGGCCAGCTGTGACGAAAATGCCGTCTTCACTTGCATCTGCCGGGAAAATCGAGTTCCATGCGGATCAGTGTATTGATGGTTGTACCAGACGACTTCCATCTTTCACACTTTACGTCCCGCCACTTCCTTGTTCCCACCCTGTTGAGGTTTCGCTATGAGTCAGCTCAATCGTCGCCGATTCCTGAAATCATCTGCCGTCGCTGCGTCCGCTTTCATGGCCGCTCCGGCCATTGGCCGCGCGGGAATGTCGCAAAACGAAAAACTGGGAGTGGCAGTCATTGGTGCGAACGGACGTGGCAGCTCACACATTGACGAATACCTGCGGGATGAACGCACGGAAATTCGCGTCATTGTCGATGCAGACGAAGCGGTTGCCAATCGTCGATGTGATGAAATCGAAAAGAAACAGGGAACGCGTCCAAAGCCCGTCATCGATATGCGTCAGGCATTCGACGACAAGTCGATCGACTTCATCAGCACCGCCACACCCAATCACTGGCATGCACTCACAGGTGTCTGGGCGATGCAGGCCGGGAAAGATGCCTACATCGAAAAACCAGTTTGCCACAACGTGCATGAAGGGTCCGCTCTGATCGCCGCCGCTCGCAAGTACGGTCGCATGTGTCAGGTCGGGACACAATGCCGATCCAGTCAGGCAATCATTGAAGCCTTTGCCTTCATCCGGGAGGGCGGTATTGGTGAAGTCAATTTCGCACGAGGCCTGTGCTACAAACGTCGCAAGAGCATCGGAGCCAAAGGCGATTACGCCATTCCTGCGAATGTGAACTTTGACCTGTGGAGCGGTCCGGCGTCGCTGACCGACCCAAAATGTACGCGGGAGAAATTTCACTACGATTGGCACTGGCAGAGGCATTACGGCAATGGTGACCTCGGCAACCAGGGGCCACATCAGACCGACGTCGCACGCTGGGGTCTTGGGATCGACACGCATCCATCCACAATCTTCACGTACGGTGGACGCCTCGGTTATCAAGCGGAACAAAATAATCCAGACTACGTCGATGCGGGCGATACAGGCAATACGGAAGTGTCCATCTACGACTACGGCACGAAGTGCATCGTGTTCGAAACGCGCGGCCTGAGTGTCGATGACAGCGATGATGAAGAGCTAAACACATTGTTCCGCAGCACAAAAGACAACAAGATCGGCGTCGTGTTTTACGGTTCGGAAGGATACCTGGTCCAGGATCAATATGATCATTGTGCTGTGTTCGACAAGGACAAAAATCTCGTTCGCGAATTCAAAGGCGGCGGAGAACACTTCAAAAATTTCATCTCAGCCGTGCAGTCACGCAAAGTAGAAGAACTGAACGCGGACGTGCGCGAAGGCCATTTGTCCGCCGCGATCAGCCATCTTGGCAATATCTCGTACTACATGGGCGAAGAAAACCGCCTGCCGGTCACTGAGATTTCTACGTATCTCAGCGGCATCAAGGGGCTCGACGACAATCAGGCGACACTGGATCGAACGGTCAAACATCTGGAAAAGAACGGCGTCGATCTGGACAAGTACCGGATGTCACTCGGAGCGTTTCTGGAATTCGACACCGAGAAAGAATTATTCACCAACAACGACGCAGCCAATGCGATGCTGACTCGTGAATACCGCGAACCGTACGTCTGCCCGACGGCCGACAAAGTCTGATGGGGCGAGGCGGTGCAGCCTATTACGATCCTGCTGAAGCCACTCATACCGCGAGGTTGGGGATTGCAAATTCGTTTAACCGTGTGGGCAACGCCCCATAATTCAAATTTCAAATTTCAAATCTCAAACAGAAAAAGCGCGGCGCGCTGGGCACGCGGTTAAACAAGCCAATGCCGACCGCTGGCGCTTTAACTGCTGAGTCAAGAAAGAGGCCGTTCTCAACGGGTTGCAATGAGACCGGCCCTTGTCGTGTTCGGCAGAATTTCACGCATTGCTGTCTGAG
>JAYSPO010001001.1:0-3242 GCA_043722015.1 Candidatus Kuenenia sp.
AGTCATATGTGCGCTCAACCAGGTTCAGAATGGTTACAGGAGTGAGCAACAGAATTCTCACGAATTCTGCTGTTTCGATCGTGTGACTTGCTCATCGAAGACCCTATCCGGCCTGGAGACTGTCGTCTTAGTCGTTTAACGGCAAGCCGCAGGCGTTGGTGCCATGTTTCGCCTGCGCCTGCGGCTCGCCGCTAAACAAAAATGCCGACATTCAATCTACTTCACCAATACCACAAGACCGTTGCGGTCGAAAATCAAACCGCCGAACTACGAAAAAATCCGGTTCTCACTATGCCTTGGTTTAAGGGTACTCACTTGATCAGCGACTAACAGGGTCTGCTGTCGTGAGAGTCTCCTGAATTCCGTGCAATCGCTGCAGAATCACTTCTATCTGACTGCCCGAATATTCTCGGGGACTGTCAACATTTTCTTCGAAGAGCAGTGCCTGACGGATTGCTTCAAGGTCATGCTGGATGGTCAAATGGCGCGGATCACCAGCAGCCGTTCTCTCGCGAGCCAGGGAGATTGCTACCGTTGCCAGATACAGCTGAGCTGTCTGATCCCAGCTTTCCGCAGGAAGATCGCCCTTTCTGCTGTGAACAATCAACTGCAACGCCAGTTGATCCAGTCCGTGTTTTGAATAGTCGCGGGAAGATTCCTCCCTGATCAGTTTTCCCAGAACCAGATCCAGGTCAGCGGCCCGTTGCCGGACTGCTTCCCGATCGGAAAACGAACCCTCCATGAGTTGCTTGAGACCCTCAAATTGCCCGTTGGCTTCGACGTTTTGTGTAAGCGCGGGAAATGTGCCGTAGTTCCAGGTCCCCCACGAGAATCGCCCCGTCGATCCGCGTCTTGACTGATACCAACTGTTTTCCTTCAGGTCGTGGTGACAACTGAAGCAGGCGTACTCAGACAACTCCGGCCATGGTTGTCGTGCTTCAGTGCGATGCTGCAGCAATCGCAATGAAGTTTGAGCTGTCACGAGTTGGCCAGTGAGCCACGCTCTTGCTTCAAACGCCGGATCGTTTTCCACGTTTTCAATTTGTGGCGATTGGAGGCTGCGTGGATCCCAGTGCTTTGGCAGGTTGGCATGAAAGGCGCTGAACTCAAAGTTCAGACGCGGATGTCCGGCAGCAATCAAGTCGTGGTTGACGTCTCGGCCGGGGCTGCCGACGTGACAGTTTGCGCAAAGCTGAGCACGCCCGGCAAGGTCGGCTGTCGTATCGACGAATCCCAAAGACGACTTTGCCTCGGCGCTCAGCCCTCGCCATTCGATCGTACTGTGCAGCCCCAGCCATTGTTTTGCCGGACCGTGACATGATTCGCAACCCACGCCGTCTGCGACCGCGTGAGAGGCCGGCAGCAGCTGAAGATCCTGGGATGTCTCTGTCGTCACATGACAATTCAGACAACGTGCCTCTTTGGTGGCATGCGGTGCAGGTCCATTCTCTTGTGGGTACAGCAGCGCCATCATGCGGCTCGACCGATCGTTGCTCAGCACCGCATACGCCGTTGAATGCGGATCCTTTCGCATCCAGATCTGGTAAGCTGCAAAACTCCGGCCTTCCGAAAGCCTCGCTCCGCCATGGCAACTGCCGGCCGCACACGAATTTGTGCCCACCAGATTCAATGCGGTACTTTCGATCGTTGGTATTTCAAACGGCTCGGCGATTGTCGAATCGTCGCCGGCATGTGTGCTTCCCGTTCGCAACGACAGCAGCAGAACGATGACAACAGCGATCCGTACAGACCGGCATCGCATAGCGATTCGTTCAAGCAGGGCATTGCTCATGTCACAATTCCTCCGACTCAACTTCAATCTCCGGATTTCGACTCGGGAGTGATGTTCAGGAATTCCTTCAGGTCCTGACTTCCCTGTTTCTCAAAGTCACGTTGGTGGTACACATGACATTCCAGACAGTCTGTCTGAGCGCCGTGGATGCCACGTCCCTCTGTCGGCGCTGTACTATGGCAACTTTTACAAAGTGCAATCTTCGGTATCAAAATGTCGCCCGTACTCGAACTCTTGTATATGTCGGGAAGTGCATCGCCGCCTTTCAGATTATCACCTGAACTTCCTGAGATCGAATGACATTCCACGCACTTGAGCGTGCGATGCGCATCGTGATGGAACTTGGCATGTCGAAACCATCTGTCCGGGATGTTCGGTTTCCTGATTGTCCAGTTACGACTGGATTCATCGTTACTTTCGTGACAGAACCCGCATCCTCCCGAGCTTTGCAGGGATTGCAACGTGCGAAACAGATTTGGGATTTCTTCCTTTGCGGACTTCGTGAACGCCGCTGAACGAACGAGAGATTCTGCCAGCTCAACTTTCTGGTCTACCTGAATGAGGTCATCAGGCTGAATCAACGGTGATGGCAGCTCACGCTCCGATTCCCCGGGCAGCGGCCTGACCACCGTGTTTGGCTGTTGTTCTGGCTGGGACGTTTTGATCCGTTGCAGCACACTCTTCGTATAAATATCCGTCAGGAATCCTCGCACCTGGTCAGGACTTTCATGCGGGACGACCAATAACTCAAACGGAGAATCCTTGCCCTTCAACTCGCTGATATCGTGAACATCACCGGGATCCTGCTCATTGCGGAGTATTGCTTCGCCGGCATCACTACTATCCCAATCGATCCGAAAGAGACTGCCATCCTTTTTTCGCACGCGTTCCGCATCGAATACCAGCGGATGACAGGACTTGCAGTGCATCTCAAAATTCACGGGTAGCATATAGCGTCGCTCTGCATCGGGTTGATGACAACTGCTGCAGTCATTGCTGAGGTCGTGAAATTCGCCGTGCGCGTCCGGGAGTCCACGCGGATCTTTCGGCTGAAGGTGCTTTGCATGGTTGAATCGGATCGCCGCCTGATCCTGCCAGTGCGCTTCATGCTCTCCCTGTCTGAGCAAATCGGCAATGACCAGATTGGCGCCGTGTGATTTTGACAGAGGTGAGTCCTTGCCTTTTCCGCTGGCGAGTTCATGGATTGCGAACTCGGGATGTCCTGCAAAGTCTCGTATGCCGGTCGAGCCTGAATGCTGGAAGGTCAGGCGATCGATCTTTCCGGAAGTGGCCACGAACTCACTCAGACTTTTGTGACACTCAATACAGAACTCGCTGGAAATCTTCCGGAGATCCTTTTGTCCACCATGTTCACGGTGACATTCCGCACAATGTTGTTTATGTCCAGCCACAAGATTCGTGGGCTGATGTCGATCGTGGTAACTGAGAT
>JAYSPO010001002.1:0-3529 GCA_043722015.1 Candidatus Kuenenia sp.
CAGGCCGAGAATGCGCAACAGCAACGACGGCAGCAAATCCGCCAGATCCTGCGGCTACAAGCGGATTCTCTGAATCACAGGCTGCAGCGTCTGGGAGAGGAACTGCAGGAAATGGAGACCTTCATGCTCCGGCATGATGCGGATTCATCGGAATCCTTCACCGAATCTTTTGCCGACATCGCCAGCGGAATGCGCGCGGATTCCAATTGGGTTCAGGCGTACCAGATTGTTGATGACGGAGTGATCACTCATTGCTTTCCTTTGCAGAGCAACAAAGCCGCCATCGGACTTAACCTTTATGCCCATCCCGTCCGACAGGTTGCCGAAGACCTGCGCGTTGTGATGCAGACAAAAAACGTGCGTTTGACTGGTCCCGTTTCTCTCATTCAGGGAGGCGAGGGGTTCATTCTGCGAGATTCGGCGACGACGCCCAATCATCCTCGCCGAAGTATTGCCATCGTTGTCAAGTTCGATCCATTTTTGGCGATAGCGGGAATTCGCACGATCCACGATTTGTCGCGGATTGCCATTCGCCGAGTTGGTGAGTCGCCATTCTTTGGCAGCCCGGAAGTGTTTGATGCCAAACCGGAAACTATCGAGTTGCAGTGTCTGAACCAGGCCTGGCAATTGGCGGCAGTCCCGAGCGCAGGATGGAACCCGGCCTATTTTCGGTCAGCGTTATTTTTCGGTGGAAATGGAGTGGCCATTCTGGGTCTGGCCGGAGTGCTGACGTACCTCTTCATCTTCCGGCAACAACATCTGACGCAGTCGCTGAGTCATCGCACAAAGGAATTGTCGGTCGCTCACGCCCAGCTGAAACGGGATGTGCAGTTGCTGAGCTCCACCGAGGCTCAACTGCGATTAAGCGAGACGCGATTCCGGGCTGTGTTTGAACAGGCGGCGATTGGTGTAGCGATCATTGATTCTCGCACGATGCGATTCGTGCAGGCCAATGAATGTGCAGCGGACATTCTTGGCTATTCCCAGTCTGAACTCAGTGCGTTGACACTTCCACAAATAGTTTATTCAGAGGATCTCGACAGTTGTTCCGAGAGCCTGGAGATGCTGCTGATGGGCGACATCCAGGAATACTCCGTCGAATATCGCTGCGTCCGTGCGGATCGCAGTCTGACCTGGGTGCATCAGATAGTTTCGGCAATCAGCTCAGGCATTGAGGCTGCTCCATTGCTGATCGCGTTCTTCGAAAACATTGAACATCGCAAATCCATCGAACAGCGACTACAGGTTCTGGCAGATTCACTACCGGGGCTGCTGTTGTATATCGACCGAAGTCTGGTCGTCCAGTTCGTCAATGAAATGGGCGAGAAATGGCATGCAAGAGGACTCGGGCCTGCGCCCGATGATATGCTCGGCCATCATCTGGAAAAGGTGCTGCCGCAGGAACAATACAAGTTTGCGGCTCCGTGGATCGAACGTGCCTTGAACGGTGAAACGGTGGAATTTGTAATGCCGGAAGGAGGTCTCGACAGCGAAGCTCGCTTTCGCAGCGTCATCTACGCGCCACATTATGCGGAAGACGGTTCAGTGCCGGGATTTTTCGCGATGGTGATGGATATTACTGATCGGCGACGAGCGGAACTGAAGCGCGATGAACTGGAGCGTCATCTGATGGAAGCTCAAAAAATGGAAGCCGTGGGGACGCTCGCAGGCGGCATTGCGCATGACTTCAACAACATGCTGCAGGTGATTCTGGGATATAGTGACATGCTCCTGATTCAGACTCAGGATCAACCCCTGCTTGCCGAGCAGATTACAGCCATTCGAAGCGCGGCGCGGCGATCTTCTGAATTGACGCACCAGCTGCTCGCATTTGCCCGCCGACAATCGACCGCCCCGATGGCACTGGACCTGAACGAAGCCGTACCTCGCATGCTGCGTCTGATGCGGCGCGTCGTGAGTGAAGAGATTGAACTTACGTGGAATCCCACACCGCAATTGTGGCCGATTTTTATCGACCCTGCTCAATGGGATCAGGTCGTGGCAAACCTGATCGTGAATTCCCGTGACGCGATCAATGGACGGGGGAAAATCACACTCACCGCACGCAACCTGTCCGCGTCGGAAACCTCAGGATCTTCGGTCGGTCGCTGTGCCTCCGGCGATTGCGTTGCCTTCAGTATTTCCGACACCGGTTGCGGGATCGATGAAAAAACGCAGGCCCGCATTTTTGAGCCCTTCTTTACGACCAAAGAACTGGGGAAAGGAACGGGTCTTGGACTTTCAATTGTGTATGGTATTGTGAACGGTCACGCTGGCGTGATTTCTGTCACCAGCACCAGGGACTCAGGAACCACATTCGACATTTGCTTTCCGCGATCAAAAGCGCATCAGGATGAGTCAATTCCGGGGACGTCTGTTCATCGTCAGCTTACAGGTTCTGAAACCATACTGCTCGTGGAAGACGAACCGCTGGTACTGGATCTTGGCAGGTCTTTACTCAAGAAACTGGGCTATCGCGTAATTGTCGCCAGATCTGCCACGGAGGCAATTGAAATTGCCGCACAGAATGAAGTGCATTTGCTGATCACCGATGTCATCATGCCCGACATGAACGGGCGCGACCTGGCGGACACCATCGTCAATCGTCAGAATCACACCCGTGTTCTGTTCATGTCGGGCTTTGCGAACGATGTTGTGCAACGCACAGATTCCCATGAACCCGATATTGACTTCCTGCAAAAACCGTTCAGTCCAGGAGATCTCGCAAATCGTATTCGCGAGATTCTGGCCGGATAAAGCCTCACAAAATCTTTATGTTCCATCGTCTCCGAGACCTGCTTCGTGGTTCCGCGCCATCGAAGAAAACTGAAATCCCGGTCGATCAGTCCCTCGTGCAGATCGCATCGGGCGGCGAATCGATTCTGAACTGCTGGCACACGGAATCGCTTGACGGTCGCCGAGTTGATGTCTTCGTGCCGCAGGTTGAGACGCCTCCACGGGCCGCTGTCCTTTTTCTGCATGGTCACGGACGAGTGCTGCTGAACGAAAACCCGATCTTCAGTCGACTGTTTCAGCAGCATGGACTGGTGGCTGTCTGTCCGGACGGCGGACGCAGTTGGTGGCTGGACGTCGTGTGTCGCGAGTTCGACGCTGAGCAGACGCCGCAAAACTGGCTGGTGAATTCGGTCGTGCCATTTATTGAACGGAATTTCTCCATTCCGACTCCGCGCATCGCGCTGCTGGGCGTAAGCATGGGAGGTCAGGGCGCACTTCAACTGGCGTATCGCTATGCGTCAAAATTCCCGGTCGTCGCGGCGATTGCACCAGCCGTGGACTTTTATCAGCTCTACGGTTCCGGCATTCCTCTGGATGCAATGTTTCCGGATACGGAAGCAGCACGTCAGGCATCGGTGGTACTCAACCTGCATCCGCTCGCATGGCCCAGGTATCAATTTTTCTGTTGCGATCCAGCCGACGCAGAATGGTTCGACGGAGCCGCGCGGCTGGGGATGAAACTGTCGTCTTCCGGAATTCTGCACGAACGAGATCTTGAGACATCCGGAGGAGG
>JAYSPO010001003.1:0-3480 GCA_043722015.1 Candidatus Kuenenia sp.
TCATTTCTTATGCCGCTGGTCTCCATGTTTCCAGCACTTCCAGTTTTCCGTGTTCGCCTGACCATTTTGTTTTCGGAAACAGCGTGTCTCGCTGAGATAAGATGCGTGCACGGGCTTCGGGTTGTGTGAGGACTCGAAACAGATGCCTCACTTCGCTTGCGAAACCGGATTCGGACTGGAATCCGAAGCGTTCGCTGAGCTTCTCGTGAATGACCTCGTAAGGATGCTCTTCCGCTTCGACGCGAGGATTTTCGATACGCTGGACTTCGACATCCAGTCCAAATTCAACGCCGATCGCGGCGACCATTTTGGCAATTTGCAGCACGCTGAACACATCCGTCACTTGATTTACAACGTCGTACTGACCAGGTTCCGGCGGAGCGGCGATCAATCTCGTAATGCACTGCATGGCGTCTCGCAGCGTGATGTAACCTCGCTTTTGATTACCGCTGCCGTAGATCGTGAGGGGCATACCAATCACGGCCTGTGCCACGAAGCGATTGACCACCGTGCCCCACCATTCGTCGATATCCAGCCGTGTATTCAGATCCGCATGAGCCGTCAGTTCTTCGGAGTAGTTGCCGTAGATGACTCCCTGCATGACGTCGTAACTTCGCAGCCACCAGTATTTGCAGGCCTCAAAAACGCTGTACGTGCCCTGGACCTTGCTGACGTGATAGAAACTTACAGGATCGCGTGGCGTGAGTTCTCCGCCAAGGCTCCATTCCTTTCCCTGATACTGCAGCACTGCGTCTCCGGGGAAGAGGCCTTCGAACAGCGGACGACCGGTCAGTGGACTGCCGTATTCGCCCATTGTTCCGAGCTTGATGATGCAGGCATCCGGAGCGTGATCGCGAACACCGAACAGCAGTCCCAGTGTGCCGACGACGTTGTTCTGAATCGTGTTCACAGCCTTTTCGACGGAGGCCATACTGTAGGGAGCACTTGGGATTTCTGCGAACTGAACGATGGATTCCGGCTGGACTTCTTTGATGTACGCAAAGAGTGCCTCACGATCCATCAGATCGATTTCACGGAAGTCGATATCGACCCCGAGATGTTCGTTGGCTGCTTTGATCCGGTCTTCCATCGATTGAATCGGCGTGACCGAATGCGCTCCGCGTTCTTCAACGAGTTTCCGTCGCAGCATGTTGTCAATGCCATAAACTTTGCAGCCCAGCTTTGCCAGCTTGAGCGCGAGCGGCCAGCCCAGATAACCGTCCATCCCAAGGATCAGCACGCGCATGCCGTCGAGCAGATAGCCGCTGTCCGTCTTTTTCCATTCCGAGCACGATTCAAACGTGATCGACATCGGATCGAAGTAGCCAATGTCAGGCCGTCGCTTGCATTCCACAACGAGCTGTCCCTGTGCCGCCTTCCGAAACGCCGCCTGTCCGCAGGCGCGAAAATCCACGTGGCCTTTGAATTCCACGGCCGGACAACTCCAGCAGGTCTGATTGGCATTATGGCAGGATGATTCAGTCATATTGGAAATCCGTTTCCGTTTACTCAGCGATTCGGCGAGCGGGGTGGCGTCAGCCCCCCGGTACGTTGCGATTCATTGGAAATTCTGAAATATTCATGTACGCATCCGGGAAACGTGTCGCCGATACCGGCGGCTAGCCCCGTTCTGCTCAACACCGGATGTACCCGCAGGCTTACGCCGCCCGGCTCGCCAACTGCAATTGGCGTGGCATAACAACGTCCAGCACATTTTCGACTTTCATGTCTGCGGGGATCTTTCCGAGACGTTTGCCGCGGACGAAGAACGAAGATTCTTCGTAGGTATGTTTTCCATTAATCCGCGTCGTTTCCACAAGTTCGGACAGATTCACACGGCCTGAGAGCGCGATATCTTTGGCAGCCATTACGATGAGATCAGGGGCTCGGTGAGCAAACGGGCCACTGTAAGCGTCTTTGCCTCGAATCACTTCGCTGGCGATCGGGTGACCATTGACGGTCGTGTTCTCGAAAAATGTCGTCAGTTGCTGCATGAGTGGTTCGGCTTCGTCGGCTGTCACAGTGCCGCCAGGATACCGTCCCTGACGATGCAGGTAGATTCGGCCCGGATCCATCGCGAAGGCTTTGGTTTCCGGCAGCATGTCGATGTAGGACGGTCGCTGAGATGCTTTAAGTCTCAGGAAGTCGTTTTGCGCCAGCAGACAGTTCAGGTTCACACTCATGCGCTGCCGGGCAAACCCGTGATCGGAGACGGCGGCGAGCGTGACGTCGTCGTCGAGTCGTTCAAGGATGCGACCGATCTGATTGTCCACTTCGTGGTAGTAGTCCAGAAACGTCTGATGGAACGGCGATGATGTGTCTTCGTAATCTTCCCAAAGATAATGATTCAATCGATCGGTGCCGGTGAACACGAACATGATGTTCTGCCACGGGTTTCGATCCCAATGGTGATGCAGAGCCTGACAGCGCGCCTCCATCACGCGATGCAGTTCATCCACAAATCTTTGCTTGCCCTTTTCAACGAGCGACATGTCGGCATCGACAGCGTAGCCAATACTTTCCAGCCATGCGAGTTCTTCAGGCGGATGTACGGCTCGCTTGAGATCCAGCGCGACAAAGCCGGATACCAGCATTCCCGACATGGGTTGAGCCGGATACGTTTGTGGTACGTTCATGATCAGGCTGGGACCAGCACCTTCCCGTGCCCAGAACGGTTTTGACCGGAATGTTCGCGACGACGTGAAGCCCAGTGTGTAACTGCCGTCCATCAGATCCGTGAAACCGAAAACATTGTGACCGCCTGAGTTTTCACCCGTCACGATCGATGCCCATGCCGCGGATGAGACTTCCGGTAATGCGGATTTCATCGGAACCAACGTGCCGGTTTTCAACAACTGTTGACTGTAGGGCATCACGCCGGAATCGGCGAATTGCTGCCACATCCAGCGAGGTAGTCCGTCAATTCCGAGCAAAAACATGTTCATAATCACGGCCTCCGTTCCGGGATCTTCATTCAATTTGAAATCTCAAATCTCAAATCTCAAATTTGGAAACGCCGAATCGAAAATTGAAAATGAAAAATCGAAAATCAGATGTATCCCAATTGTCGAAGCCGTTCTGTCACGGCCTCAGTGTCTTCTTCGTCCATGAAGGCATCTGCGTCGCAGGCGTTCATCAGTGTGCAGTGCAGATGCGGAATTCCGTGAGAATTGAGTTCGCGCGTCACGACGGCAGCGTCGCTGCAGTTCTCTTCTGAAACCACCACGATCCGATCGACGGTTCCGGACTGAAGCTGCTGAAGTGAACGAGACATGCCGAAACGCCATTGCACCGAAGACGGCGTCTGGCTGATCGAAAGGCGATCATCATGGGCAGAAACAAAGAGTGTACCCGCCACAGTATTGAGCGGCTGCTGCGAGAGATTCAAAACAGCATCGCCAGCCAGCAGGACGCCGGTAATTGAATCCGCAGTACTTGAGCATTCAGTTGTCATAGGCGTCACCATCCGTGGTGGAAAAA
>JAYSPO010001004.1:0-2122 GCA_043722015.1 Candidatus Kuenenia sp.
CATTTTTCTGCTATCAATTTTTCTGCTTTTAATTTTCCCGTCGCAAATCTTCCTGAGTTTCGTCTTCAACCATGGGTTGCGGGCGAAGCCCGCGTTGGGCTTTTTGCGCGCATCTTATTGGCCGTAGTTCTTTGGGATTTTGAGATTCGGATTTTGGATTTGCGGCTTGGCCACGCTAGGGTGTCGGTGCCTGTTGAAATGTTTCATTCCACGTCTTCACCAGTCCGGGAACTGCATCGTACGTCGCGATGATTCCGATGCTCAGGAAGAAAATGGCCCCGCAGACCAGACCGGTTTTCTGCCAGAGTCTGGGCTGTAATTCTCGTGGCAACAGCGTGCAGTTGATGACAAGAGTATGCAGGCAACTGAAGCCCAGGGCGTAGTTGTACATCATCCCTGTCGCTGTCACGAGTAGTTTGTCGCCCGGCACGAAGATCAGCATGAACAATCCCAGGACCATATAGGCACACAGCACTCCAAAGTACAGTCGTCCGATATGGCGCGTATCCCAACTCTGCAGCCGTTTGCTGGACGTCCAGCACACATCCACCCAGCGGCGGAGGACACCGTCGGCCGTTGAAACCATGCTCGTGCCAAGAATGAGTAGTCCACAGAACAGTGTCATGTACCAGAATGCTCCGCCCAACGCGGGGTTGGTGGCTTCGGTGACGGCATCGCGAACTCCGCCAGCCGTCATTCCCGCGGCCTGCCATTTGTCCTTCAAAAGTGTGCCTCGCTCCAGGAAGCGAATAGATAACATGCTCGGCAGGGCCAGACCGACGAAGCATGCCGGTAACCAGACCAGGTACTGCTCACGTTCGACATGTGCTATCCAGCGAAACCAGCGTTTCAAAGAGTCCTGCGTAATATGAAAAACCTTGCCGGTATGCGAGAGTTCAATCGCATGTCCACCGACCATGCTGGGAATCGCTCCGACGTGTTTTCCCATCCCCCAACCCTGATCGCGAGTAAAGGAGCTGATCGGAGTATTTGTCAGACCGCCGTTGCCCGAAATCGCTGCCATTGATGCCAGCATCCCGACGAGTGCAAAATCGAATGCGATGCTTCGCTTATGTCGCAGAGCAGAAAACACATTGTCGATGCGCGGGCCGTGTGTTTCTTCATCTTCGTCCTGAATGCCGTCCTTGTTCAGATCTTCTGTCGGAATGATGGGCACATTGCCGAACTCGAAGAAGCCACTGCCGATTTCTTTCCAGTTCTCCCGAGTGGAAAAACAAACGGCCAGCAGCGTCAGAAATCCCAGTACGATGACCAACTTGATCGTCATCATGATTTTGATCGAATTGTAAACTCGCCCACCGACACACAGTGGTACGAACACGGAAAGAAAGATGCCGCAGGACAACACTTTCAGCAGCGACATATCTGCTGGCAGCGAGGGATCGGGTAGCTTTCCACGAATCATGGCCGCCAGCGGAATTGCTGCGTTCGATGCCAGATAGGGAAGAATCGAACCAAAATCCAGAATCAGGTACAGCACAAGCCAGAACATGGGATGAGGAGCGATTCGGAACTTGCCGGTAAAAATCGGCTCACCACTGTACAAGGTGTAGCGACTGATCTCCACATTGTAGATCACCTGAAACACGACGCTCAGCGTCGCCAGCCACAGCAGCGCTCCGCCATAGCGAGCTGTGACGACCGGACCGGTGAGCCATTCGCCGCCGCCGATTGCTGCGCCACCCATGACAAGACCGGGTCCGAGCATTAAAGCCAGCTGCGACCAGCGAAACCTGGGAGCGTCAGGGAGTTCGCCAACCGTCCATGCCGGCATGTGGGAAGTGCCTGGCTGCGGGGAGTAGGTTTCCTCCGGGGCTGTGAATGCCGTTGGTTCAGCCATTGTGAGTTTTCCTGATCAGTGGGGGAGGGCCGGAAATTGCGAGCCTCGGAATTGTCCGAACTGTGGCTTCAGTTGCAAGGAACCATGCCCGATTGTTGGTGCACGCGTCTCAGAAACGTGGCGACAGACGACGTCGCTTTGGGACTGGCATTCCGCTTTGCGCAAGGGGAAAAGGACTCAACCCGGCTTTTGCCGCAAGTCGTCCGTGACGATCGGTGGGGTTTTCACCAATGAATTTCGAACGGCGGAGCGAGTGAGCTT
>JAYSPO010001005.1:0-8376 GCA_043722015.1 Candidatus Kuenenia sp.
ACATTCACGGAAAGTTCCGCGTTCTTTAACGGCGCCAGGTATCGCGCCATGACTGGTCTGGCGACTCCAAGCATGACTCCGATATAGCAGCCAGCCAAAACGACTGTCACCATGGCTCCATACACATCCGCCTTGGTCACGCCAACGACAAACGCCAGCAAACACCACGCAGTCACATCGTCAGCCGCCGCACAACTGAGTGCGATAACTCCCAGTTCTGTTTTGTCCAGTCGCAGATCCGTAAGAATTCGGGCCAGTACCGGAAACGCAGTAATCGACATCGCCACGCCGAGAAACAGTGCGAAGCTGGTAAATGTCACTCCTGCGGGCGCATATCCGGAATAGACGGTGAGTGCCAGCACCGCGCCAAGCAGGAATGGTCCAATGATGCTGGCATGGGAAATCGCCACGGTGGCATGAGCCCGTGATCGCAACAATCCAGAGTTCAGTTCCAGGCCCACGAGAAACATGTACAGGATCACGCCAAGTTGCGCGAGGATTCCGAGGATCGGCGAGACTGCTGCTGGGAACACGAACGCCATGGCGTCCGGAGCAATTCGACCAAAAAGCGAAGGACCAAGGGCGATTCCTGCAATGACTTCCCCAATGACGCGAGGTTGCCCGAGACGCTGGCAGACAAAACCCAAAAGCCGAGCGACTGAAATTACCACAACGAGTGCAACCAGAACCTGCGGCAACAAGTGAGATTGTGGCAGCGTTCCGGATGTGATTGCTGTGGGTGACGAGACCAATCGCTGCGCAGCGAGTTTCTCACCAAAGTGCCGGATGATGAAAAAGCCGACAACAGCAGCAACAAAGATTAAGATGTATACGATCGTTATCTGACGAGCATCTGGATTCTTTTTGCCGCCCGAAACGTCGCGAACGTCAACCACAAAATAAGCTCCCAAAACTTAACTACTGCTTTGTCAAATCTTAATCTTCGGGTGGCCGGGGTTGGAGGGCGATAGCCCGAAACCCCGGGGCTTCCTTCGCTCCGCTCAGTCCAGCCCCGGCCACCCTACCTCCATATTCAGGTCAGACAAAGCATTATTCTTCACGCGGTGTGAATTGACAATGGCGAGCGGCTGCCTCATTCCTGGCCGCGTAAAGAATAGTTAGCTCCGTTCCGCACATTCAGTCCACGCCATAGGATAAACGGTCGGTCGCGCGGTAGCGTCCCACTCGTGTGTTCAGTAGAATCTTACTGGACCGCCGTTCGGTGGAGTTGAATCGTGGTCTCGTGATTGTTGACACAAGGTTGGCTGCGGGGATTGATGAATGGCTGAAGCATCCGACGATCTGAATGACCGATTGACGCGTGAATTTGCCCGGCGAGAAAAGAAAACCGACCAAGTCACCGTTCGGGCGAAGACTGAACTGATCACCAGCGACGCTGATCAACCTGCATCCGCATCGACACCATCGACTCGCGCACCGTCAGCCGCAGAGGTTGAACGGGATCAGATGGGTTTGATCAACCGTCTGCGAATGCGGAATGCCGAGTCTGCGCATCAGCTCGAACGAGCCCGGCTGGCGTACCGGACGGATATGCAGCTGATCACTCACCAATCCGATGCGGCGATCCGTGAGAGTCGCGCGTTTTGGGATGCGAAGTCGGTTGAAGTGGCCGAAACGATTAAGACGTACGTGCAAGCGACTGTACGGGCTCTGGAAATTGATCGCCTGGATTCCCGGAATGCCGATATTCAGCGAGCCTACGAAGTTGCCGCCGCCGCTCTGGAAAAAGCTCGAACGGCGAAACTTCCGGAGGTGCTCAAAGATCGATTGATGAAAGACGTTCTGGACAACTTCGAAAGAACGCTGTCCCGCATTCAGAACGACACCATTGTCTCGAAGTATGACCTCGATTAAGAATCGTTTGTAGGATGGACATTCATGTCCGTCGTATGGCCATGAAACACCGTCGAAGCGATATATCAGAGGAACCGAAAACCACTTCGGATGATTCGTTCGATGAATCGCCGGATGGCCGCATTCTGCTGGCGGGCGGTGTATTCCTGTTTATTGCCGGCGCGGCGGCTGGTGCGATGTTGTATGCCTTTGGCCTTGCCGGGAGACATTTTGACATCTCGGTACTCCGCGGCGGCCTGCTGACGTTCGGTGTCATCGCGCTCGCGGTCGCCGTCGGCATCATCATGATGACGGCCCTGATCAAGCTTCTGACAATCTTCTGGCCGCGATCATTGACGATCTGGTCTGAATTTCGCATGTTGCGCAAAGCCAGGAAGAAGACATTGTCGCTGCTTACCCGCCGACACGGCTTGCAGGAGGAACGCGCGAGGCTGACGGCAAGAATGCAGGCCACCTATGTGATGGAAAAGGAATCTGCAAAAGTGGCAAACCAACAGGCGCTCCAGGAACTGCGGGGAGCTCTGCAATTATCGATGGTTCGCAGCTGTGAAATTGTGTTCGAACATCTGAATCGTACGCTGGATCAGTATCACGAGCTGATTGCAGAGATCGAAGCGTCGTTTTTGCCACCCATCGAAAAGAGAAAACTACTCGACGCGCTGAGTGCGAAACTCAATGTTGAAGCGGCTGACCAGAAGCGACAGTCGGCCCAGCAGATGATGGAATCCGCGATCTGGGAAATCCGCTTCCGCAAAGCGAGAATGATGGCCAGCCGCAAGACCGTCGCCGCTGTCGAGTATCTTCAAAAGATCCGCCAGCGAACCGAAAGTCATCGCGTTCTGCTGCAGATCGACGCCTTGATCAGCGAACTGACGGCGTCCGCATAATGTCTGGAGTTTTCGCCCAATAAAAAAAAATTATTGTAGATATCGATCCAGAAGTATAGGTAAAATCCCCCATCACCCTGCAGGGAAACAGCGTTGGCTTGCTAGCGGATGTACGGCATGTCCGTGCTGAAAGTTGCGACGGTGGATGCCATACGATACAGAATGACGGAAGGCGTGAACGCTCGAACCTGCTGGCCGTGATTTTTCGGAACGTGAACAACAATCTCAACAACGAGGGTATTGACATGCTGCAGTTTCCTGGCCGTTTTTTGATTCTGATCGGGATGGCCGTCGGGGCCGTCGGGGCCGTTTGCAATCTGCAAAGTTCTGCGGAAATTGCGGGCGATTCGGCAACGGTGGCCCCATTCTTTGCCTGCGACTGGGCGGCGTCTTGCGGCAATAAGGCAGGATCCGGAACAGTGCACGGATTTAACATGCCGGACGACGCGAGTGCTGCGGCGACGCAGGCGGCGATTGACTGGTGCAATCAAAACTGTGGCACAAACGCTAGCGCGATTACTGTTGGAGAGCCGTTCGAGGAAGCCCCGTAGAGTCTCCGGGGGTGGACTCCAAAGACGCAGCAACACAGCCTATGAGTTCCTCGGGATTATGGAAGGTGGTCTATCGATGTACTGCAAGAAACGGACATTCGCTTGAGATGAAGGTAAGTGGATCGACATTCTGCGAGGCCGTTTCCTCAGCCCGGAACCGGGTTTGTCGGCAGATTTCGAACCCCTATTTCGGTGGTGCCTGCCGTTGCTGCTATCAGGTTTTGGAAAGACCGTGTTGCTGCCACTCCTGTTCATGCTGTCGGTAACGATTGTATTGGGCTGGATTCGACCATCTATTTGTTCGCGCCTTCGGCGACTAAATCGAGTGAGAATCTCCGTTTCTCAACGTCGCTCAATGTCCGCGGGACTCGTCCGATCGCTTCGGTCAACGGGTCACGCGGCCATATCTCCAACTCAGGTCCGACAGAAAGGATCCACTGTCCGTCGGGGCTGAACGGATTCCATACCATTGGCGTTTGAAGCAAGGTTCTTCGAACGGTCGATCACTCCGCCTGTGGAATGCGCAAGACTTCGTCGCCCACGTCAAGATCCCAAAGTGAGAGTTCGTCGGCATGCATCAGGAGTAAATCCTGTCCATCCGGGCTGAACGCCACATCATTGACCGGACGTCGGTTGGGATTGAACTTCGTGTCAGCCTGTCCGGTGGATGTGTCGATCAAAATGGCCTTTCGGTTTTTGGAAATGATCACCACCTGTTTCCCGTCTGGCCGAAAGCGGCCGATTCGCGGAAGGCCGTCAGTCTCAAGTGTCGTTTTGACGCCAGTCCGCAGTTCCACCAGAAATGCCCCTGCGGGTGGAGCTTTGCCTGCCGGCCGAGCGTTTTCTTTCACGGCTTGCTTAACCTCTCCGGTTACGACGAGGCTCTGTCCATTTTCCACATCCCAAAGTATGCCTTTGCCGGTCACATCGAAGGTTGCAAGTCGAAGTCCGTCCGGGGAGACCGCGGCATTCATGATCGGATGATCGTGTGCCATTGGCGGCCCCAATCGCCGTCCGGAGAAATCCCAAATGCTGACGGTGCCGTCCATGGACGCGCAGATGACTCTGGGTGTTTCTCCGGCAATCGCCTGAAACACAATCGGAGCTGCATGGTGGCCGACTGATGACAGCTTCTGCCGATCATCCATCCGGACCAGAGCAACGTCGTGGGTCGTGAATGAAAGAACGGCATGTCCGGTGTTCCGATCAAGACAAAGGAGAAACGGTTCCGACGCCAGTGGCTGACTGGTAACGAATTCTGCGGTTGCGACATGACGAATCGTAAGAACCGACCGTGCAAATTCGGTGCTGCCTCCGTATCCAGCGAACTTTGATGTGGCGGGTTGAAATTCCGGGACCGCTTCTATTGACATCACATTATCACCCAAAAACACCGGTGTCTTAGCAGGCGATTTGGAAAGGTGTCGCTGTTCGCCAGTCGCCCAGTTCCACAGCCTCAAACCGTCCACTGCGGAAGCAATCGCGGCAATGGGCTCGGAATGATGTACAGAAACTCCGGGTCTGATCACTGTGTCCGTCACTGCAATAAGTTCACCTGTCTCAGCGTGCCAGCTGTGTACGCAGTCGTGCTCTCGTACACTCCATGTTAGAATCGCTGCTTCGTCTGCCGAGAAGTGAGCTTCATCCATCCGGCCATCGGGGACATGCAGTACCTGCAGCGGTTCAGCTTTGTCCGGAGACCAGACTCTCGCCGTATCTGCTGAGTCAATAGTCAATAACAAGGATCCCGTGGGGCTGAAAGTGATGGCCACCACACCTTTTTCATGTGGCAGTGTACGGATCGTGCTTCCGGTCACGGCATTCACGACGAGGCAGCCTCCACTTTTCTGTGCCAGGGCGATGCTGCCATCTTTCGGATGTACATCAAGGCCCAGCACCAAGTCTTCCGGGTCACCGATCCGAATCTGCTCGCGGCTGGTTGTGTTCCAAAGAATGGCCGTGCCATCATCCACGAGTACGGCAACAACGTCGGTCCCGGGAACGGCTATTGCTTTAAGGACCATTTTCGACTCGAAACGGACTGCATTGATTCGTCGGGATGACTGCAGATTCCAGACGCTGACCTGATGATCATCGATCGTTACGAGACGGTCGGAATGCACAATGCCACCGCTGGCTCTTCCCGAAGCCTCTATGGAGACCTTGAGCCCGGCGGAGTCTCGAAGTTCCGAGTGCCAGGCGCGCTGCGTGGCGACGACTGCAAATGCTGAATCCGTGCTTAACCCCCAGTGCGAAGGGGAGATCCGGGCTGACTGATCCACCAGCCGCAGGCGTTCTTTACCGCTTTTCACAGACCAGTATCGAATTGTCCCATCCTTCGCCGTCGTTACGACCATTTCCCCATCAGGAGTAAGTCGGCTCGCGCCCAGCATTTCGGTGTGACCCCGCAAATGGGCAGCAACGGCACCATCTTCGCAGTTGTAAACAGTTGCCCCTGAGTCCGTTGTCACCAGAATCTGCCGGCCGTCACCGCGAAACTCCGCGGAGACGATTTTGTCATCGACCTTGAGTTTAGTATTCAGGCGAAATGACTGAGTATCCCGAATCGAAAGATGTGTCCCGAACTTCTGAAACAACGCGATCTGCCGCCCATCGCGATTCACCGCAGAGGCTGATTCCGGCCAGTGTCGTGGGTTTAACTGCTGGCCCGAATCCACCGACACAATCCTGGTACCTTCGATGGTAGAAATCACCAGCCTGTCCGAATCCGCAAACACAGCGGTTTGCTCCGGCTGGGACAATAACCCAATCGGGAACTTTCGTATCTCCGCACCAGATTCCAGGTTCCAGACTCGAACTGTCTGATCCAAAGCCGTGGAAACCAATCGCGTTCCGTCCGGACTGAACGCTACAGCGACAACCTTTGCCGTGTGACCAATGAATGTTGTATCGAGCTGGCCATCTGCCGTTGCGTAAATCCTGACAGAGTTGTCCCGGCCCGGCAGCGCGACTCGACTTGAGTCCGGGGAAAATTCCCGGCCAAGAACGACATCCAACGCAGCATCATTCAGTGAAATTAACTTGTCGCCGGTTGCAACGTTCCAGAGGGCTGGAACTGCATCAATGGCATTCTGCGGACTGACGGCGGACTCAGTGCCGGTCGTCGCCGGATTTCGAATTGGACTCGATGTCGTGAGCAACAGCTTTCCATCGGGGCTGTATGCGGCCGAAGTAATTGCCGTGCCGTCGTCAAAGGTCCTCAGGTTCCTTCCCGTTTTCAGATCGGACTCGATCGCCGGATAACTGCCTGTGTCGAAATATAGTCCCCCGACCGTGGTGACGACCCGCTTTCCGTCAGGATTGATCGACAACTGATCGGAGACTTCTGTTCGCGGCGAAAACATTTTCAACTCGTGGTTGCTTCTCATCGCGGCTAATAGAGCCGCGTTAGCGTCAACGCCCGGATTCACTTCCGCACCTTTGACCGCAAGCGCCAATGCAAGGCCTGGATTCCTGTCCCGTTCGAGCAATGAGTTCGCAGTCAGCCGGAGCCCCTCCGATTTTTCCAGTAGCGATTCAGCCCGCCTGCGCTGCTGTGACTCGGCGATCAGTGAGTTCGAGATCACGCCCAATGCCACCATCGACGTCAGGCACAGCACAACGACCGCCACGGCGGTCGATGATGCCAGCACAAGATGTCGTCGGATCCAGCGCCGTGATCGCTGCATCAGGGTCGGTCGGCGAGCAAGAATCGGCAGGTCCTGGCTGAACCGCTTCAGATCGTCGGCGAGCTCCTGTGCCGTCTGATAACGGTCGTCGGGATTTCTGGACATGGCCTTGAGGACGATCGTCTCGAGATCATCCGGCACACTGGGATTCAGTCGGTGGATTGTCGTCGGCTCATCGAAACAGACCTGCTTGATGATCTCTTTCGGGGTCTGTCCATCGTAAGCCTTTTTCAGCGTCAGGAGTTCGTAGAGGGTGACTCCCAGCGAATAAATATCAGTCCGCTGATCCACCAGCACGCGCTGCCCGAGTGGCTGCTCGGGACTCATGTAACGCAGCGTTCCCACCACCTCACCGGTCATGGTGAGCGCACCAGCTCCCTGAACCTGCGCCAGTCCGAAATCAGTGACCCACACTTTGCCCTGGGCATCGAGCATCAGGTTGGAAGGCTTGATGTCGCGATGCACAATTCCAAGCAGATGCGCATGGTGGAGCGCTTCGGCGGCCTTGATACCGATCTGTACTATTGACAGGAACACGTCATCGACCACCGTCGAGCATTTCTTGCCGGCCATTATTTCAACGAATCCAACCGACGGGTACGAGACACCCGTGATGTCGCTGTGCCCGGCCGGAGACGGCTCGTCTTCAGGGTCACGGAATGGCTGACCGACGACGGTTTCGGCACCCGCCATCCGTGGCGTTTCGCCGGAAGGGCGAGCCACCTTCGATTCCACCAGACTCCGCGCGTGGCGAATAAAATGGGCCAGATCATGCCCGTGGATCACCTGCATCGCGTAAAAGTGAACTCCGGCATCAACTCCGACCGAGTAAACCGGAACGATATTCTCATGGTGCAGTTGTGCAGCGGCACTTGCTTCATTTTGAAATCGCTGAATCTGCCGCTGATCGCAGCGCCCGATCAGCGGCAGCACCTTTAAAGCGACCGTCCGCTTCAAGGACTCCTGCCACGCCTCGTACACGATCCCCATTCCACCGCGACCAAGTAGCCGCAGAATTTTGAACTCACCGATTCTGTCTGGGAGCTCCTGTCGGTCGCTGCGGCGGGTTTTCTTCTGCGGTGATGGAATTTCGTGTCCCAGCACTGTTAAGTCTTCAACCGTCGCAGACAACGCAGGTCCCTCTCGCCAAACCCGCTCAACAGACGCCTTGTCACCGGGAAATCGCCTGAGGTATTCGTCGATTTCCGGAGATTCCCCGCCGCGGTGACGGAGACACCGCTCCAGACAAATCAGTTCGAAAAGAAGATGTGGCCGCGGCAGATCCGGACACTTGTCAAGGAATCCTTCGATGCTCGGGCAGGATCGCTCGTTCCAAGCCTGCTCAAATGCATCGCAGACCATGTCGATACTTTC
>JAYSPO010001006.1:0-5764 GCA_043722015.1 Candidatus Kuenenia sp.
TGGGGTCGAATCTGGGACAGTCGAACTACTGCCGCTCGTCGTCGCACGAATCTGGCATTCGACTCAGGAAAAACGGGCTGACTCCCGCGCGAAAACAGGCGAACCCGGTTAAGATGTTGACGCCAAGTGCTTGACGGGGCCATGCGAACGCCGTCAATACGAAAGAACCGAACAGACATTTCTCGTGGAGCGACGTACAAATGGCACGCAAAAGCTGGGTTGATCCGGATACCAACGAGCCGCTGATCGACGACTATGCGAAAAAGATGGCGAACTTCATGCAGGCGTTCGCAGATGGCGTGATCTCTGAACAGGAAATCAGTGATCAGGAAGCTCGTCTGGTGGATCTTATGCGCCAGGTCGAAGAGCATCTGGACGATGCGACTCATGCCAAAGTCACACGCCTCATGTGCGAACTAACGGCGTTCAACATTATGCAATTCGTTTACGAGATGCAGATGTCCCGCGCGACCACGTTTCGCGGATAATCAGTGTTCGTCAATTTGGAGTCCGAACTTTCAAATTTGCAATCGGCAATTGCCGAGTTTTCAATCTGAATGAATTGTGCTGGTCATGTCTTTAGATGATACGTCGTGCCTTGTTCCGTACGAAGCGCATGGCATCACGTTTGAATATCCGGGATACTGGGAGATTACCGAAGAAGTCGATGACACCGATGTGCTGATCACCGTGTCGACCGACAATTCGTGCTTCTGGGCTTTGCGAATTCTGCACGAATGCCCTCGACCTGACGAAATCGTCAATTCCTGCGTCGAAGCCTTCAAAGAAGAGTACGACGATCCGGAAGTGACTGAAATCGGCGGCGTACTGGCGGAGATGCCGGCGTTCTGCCGTGAAGTGGGATTTTCCTGCTTCGAATTGTTGAACTCCGTGGCTCTCAGCAGTGTCCGTTCGTCGAAGATGACGCTGCTGGCGTGGTGGCAGGGAACGGATCATGAACTGGAATCAACACGCCCGATTCTGGACCGCATTACTCAATCCGTCCGCATTCTCGATCTGCTATGAAGTTACCAACCACACATCCCACATCTGCCGAATTTCAAACTCTGTCCCAACAGGCACGATTTGTCCCGGTCTACCGCCAGTTAACTGCCGACACGCTGACGCCCGTCACGGCGTACCAGCGAATCGCATCCGGCCCCTGGGCTTTTCTGTTTGAAAGCGTCATCGGCGGAGAGAAGATCGGACGTTTCAGCTTCGTCGGCAGTCACCCATTCCTGACTCTGACCGCTGTTGGCCAAAACGTTGTCATCGAACACATTGGTACCGATCGGCGTGAATTTGAAAGTGCCGATCCGCTCAAAGAGCTTGACTCTCTGATCGCACAGTACCAATCTGTCACAATCCCCGGACTACCGCGATTCTGCGGCGGAGCGGTCGGCTTCGCGGGCTATGACGTGATTCGGTACACCGAAAATCTCCCGCACGTTCCGCAGGACGATCGTCATCTGCCGGATCTGTGTTTCGCATTGTACGACGCAATGGTCATCTTCGATCATATCCGCAAGGTCGTACTGGTCGTGGCACTTGCTGATACCGCGTTGGGTGACCTTGAAGAGTCCCGCGCTCGAGCGGAAGAGCGACTGGAAGTGCTGTGTCGGCAACTTGCATTCAGCGGTGGCGACGTGGAACTCACGGATATCGACCTGACGATCGAACCGGCACCGGAAATCAAGTCAAATTTCACTCCGTCCGAGTTCCATGACGCAGTGCAGAAGTGTCGGGAGTTCGTCAAGGCGGGGGACGTTTTTCAGGTCGTGATCAGTCAGCGTCTGGAATATCAAAGCCCCGCGCAGCCGTTGGATGTTTATCGTGCACTCCGCATGGTGAACCCCAGCCCCTTCATGTTTCTACTCAAGACTCCGGACGTGGATCTGGTGGGCAGTTCACCGGAAATCATGGTTCGTGTGGAAGACAGGGAAACGACGATCAGACCATTGGCAGGCACGCGAGTTCGCGGAAAGACTCCGCAGGAAGACCGCGAACTTGCCGAAGAGTTACTTGCCGATCCCAAGGAACGGGCTGAGCATGTGATGCTGATTGATTTGGCGCGTAACGATGTTGGTCGGGTCTCCCGATACGGTACCGTGACATTGTCAGACGTGATGGTGGTCGAACGTTACAGCCATGTGATGCACATCACGTCAAACGTTTCCGGACAACTGCGCGAAGGGTTGTCAGCGATCGAAGCACTGCGGGCGGGTTTGCCTGCCGGCACAGTTTCCGGTGCGCCCAAAGTGCGAGCCATGGAAATTATCGACTCCATTGAGCCGGTCAAACGCGGCCCCTACGGAGGTGCAGTGGGTTATATTGACTTCACCGGAAACATGGACACCTGCATCGCGCTGCGAACGCTGGTGATCAAAGATGGCACAATCTACATACAGGCGGGGGCCGGAATTGTCGCTGACAGCGTGCCGGAAATGGAATACCGTGAAACTCTCAGCAAGGCACGAGCCATGCTGAAGGCAATTCACATTGCTGAAACACAGTTGTAGGAGTACAGGGGGATGCTATCGTGACTTCCGCCTGGCAGGCACTCAAAGGGCATCAGGAACAGCGAGCTCTGTTTGCACGATCTGTTGAACGTGGCAGACTGTCGCACGCCTATGTGTTAACCGGAGCAGAGGGAATCGGCAAACGCAAATTTGCCCGTTTGTTAGCGCAGTCCATGTTCTGTCGCGAGCATGCAGCGCATGAAATCGAAGCCTGTGGCGAATGCCGTGCGTGTCGAGGCTTCGTCGCCGGAAACTGGCCCGACTTCATGGAGATCGGTCTGCCAACCGGCAAAACTGAGATTCCAATTTCACTGATCCTTGGCGAATCCGACAGACGCGGTCGTGAAGGACTGTGTTTTGAACTGTCCATGTCGCCGCAGGCGTCCGAACGTCGCGTGGCCCTGATCAATGATGCTCACCGGATGAATCAGGAAGGTGCCAACGCGTTACTGAAGACACTGGAAGAACCACCGGCAAACGCCCTCATTCTGCTGGTCTGCGACAACCCCGATTCGCTGCTGCCCACGATTCGGTCACGCTGTCAGGTCATTCGCTTCTTCCCGCTGACCGAAGCTGCTGTCAGCGACATTCTGGTTTCCGAACAAATGGTCGAAACGTCGGAAGAAGCGATTCAGGTCGCCGCCATGTCGGAAGGCAGCATCACGCTCGCCCAACAACTGCTGAATCCCGAGCTGCGGGCGTTGCGGGAAATGGTAAGCGGACAATTGGAGCTGCTCGAGCAAATGAAGCCGCTTGAGATTTCGAAGCATGTGTCCGATGAGCTGGACCGAATTTCGTCAGGGACGGAAGAGGCACGACGTAATGCAAAATGGCTTCTGCGTTTCATCGCAGGATTCCTCAACGATCGCCTGAAACGTCTGGCGTCCGGAGATTTTTCCGATCCGCTGTTGCAGCGATTCGGTGTCAGGTCCGGCGTCGATCTGCTCGCCCCGCTCCTCGACCGCATCATCATCGCCGCGCATCAGATCGAAGGAAACTCCCCTGTGCGTCTTGTCCTTGAAGCGATGTTTGACGACATGGCTCGGCAACTCAGACTCGGCCCGCTCTCGGCACGGTGATGATCACTCTACTTCGCGGGGGCTGCAATAAAGTGTAGCCGGATTCGTCAGAATTCGGAGCCAGGCGAGGATTCAACCCGAAGTCTCACGACTTCGGCTACAGGAAAATGCCTCACTCAGACATGTAAGTCAAAACACAAAAGTCGGACAAAAGTCGGGGCGGAAAAAGTCGGGGCCATCCAGACCTGGAAAAAGTCGGGGCCAGAAAAAGTCGGGGCCATCCAGACCTGAAACATTCGCGAAGTATCCAACCAACTGAATTGGAAAAAGTCGGGGCCATCCAGACCTGAAACAATTGCGAAGTATCCAACCAACTGAATTAATCAGCGGATTTGTGCAGCCCGCTTCAGGCGTGTCGCGACGCACTTGTCGGAAACGTGGACGGTACGGCGGCGTTGAAACGGGAGGCGGGGGTGATGCGGTTTGCGGAGCGGCGTTTTCCGAATTGCTCAACGACCAGCAACCAGAGTTCCGGAGACAGATTCAGGCGATCCAGAATCGGCGGTGCAGACTTTGACACTGCGCTGCGTTTGCCCGGCTTCAACTGCCGACCGGTCCAATCCAGTAATTGCAGATATTCGGTCAACGACATGAATACGCAACCACGATTGGACGCTCGACGTGACGGCGATTTCTCACGAACCTTCTTTCGCTTTGGTTCAAGTTCGATCGGAGCCAGCCAGCCCGCTTTCTCACCGTGTTCAATCCGCAGATCTTTCGCATCTGCCGTGGAAACCGCATCAGCAGATTTCAGGTCGGCAATGCGTTCCTGACCGCTCGTGAAGTCGCTCTGCTCCGGAGTCGCCGCCAATCCGGCTCGCACGGGATTCAGATCCACATACACCATGCACGCGGCAATGGCCGATTCATCAGTGAGCACAGTCGCCTTGAAACGACCTTCCCAGAATCGGCCCGTGCATTCTTCCTCGGCATTCGCCAACCGCGCGATGACTTCCGATGTACATCGCATGAACCACGACACGCTCGACAGTCGAGCCCGCAGTTCTGCCAAGACCATTGCATCCGCCATCAGAGACTTGAGATCCGTCTCCGCAGGTTCAGCCGGTGAACCATCTTTGTTGCGGCGAGACGGAAACAGGTTCCACCACCGCCGAGCGACCTCTTCGTCAGACCATGTTTTCACCACATCCGGGCGATTTCTGAGGATGGCATGCAGGTGATTTGACATCACTGAAAACCCCAGCACATCCATGGCGAACACTCCGGCGAGAAACTCCAGTCGATTGCGAATCCATTGCCGCCGATGCTCGTAATCTTTCCCCGTCAACTCATCCATGCCACACAGAAACCCGCGTCGAACGCAGCGATTCACACAATGCACTACCTGAATCTCACCTTCCGCCAGTACTTCCCGCCGATTCACCCGTGCCATTACAAGTCCCTTCGCATGAACAAAAACATGTGACACTCGACGCTTCGCAGGGTACCTGAAGACTCAATCCTGTCAAGTCACTTTGGATGGCCCCATCTCCTTCAATTGTTACCCTCTGGCCCCTGCAGTTCCCCTGTCAAGTAACTTTGGATGGCCCCGAGCTTCAGCCGTTGGCTAAACCTTCTTCGTAATATACTTTCATTCTCTATTCTAAACCGGTTTTATCCCGGCACACTGTGTCCCCGTTGCCCCCCCCTCCCTGACGCATTTTTGTCTCCTCGTCATCTTCGAGCAATCGTCTTGCAGCTATCAAATGATTTAATCCGTGATTGAAGAAGGCGAACAATAACTTTGCATCGTTGCTGTCAAACGTACTTGGACGCTTACCCAGCATCTCCACAAACTGCTGCATTTCAGGCAGACACTCCCGCATGTGGAAATCAAAATCATATTGGAGCTGTTCCACCTCAATCGCAGAGAGACCTTCGAGATCGACAAAGCGATTACAGTATTCAACGAACAGAGCATCGAACTTGCGAAGTTCCATCAATAAGTCTCCAGCATTTCTCTGTATTTTTTCATGAGGGAAATAAGGGGTCAGGTCTCAATTAAAACAGACCTGACCCCTTACCTTCCTGTGATCTTCGCCTTCGAGCCGCGCAGCCGTTTCCAGGAGGGTTTCAAGGCTTTTTCGCCCTTTCCGTCACCTACGAAGACGATCGCTCCGGTCATCCAGTCAATCACTATCGTGAAGTATTTATTCTTCTTGCCGA
>JAYSPO010001007.1:0-6208 GCA_043722015.1 Candidatus Kuenenia sp.
GCCACACTCTGTTTCGCCAGCTGATTCCAGAATACGCTATCGGCTCTTCCAATTCAACACCTCATCGAACACTGAAACCCATGCCACAAAAAATCCAACACCCCTGCCGACACACTGCAAAAATTCGAATTCGAAAATCTTTTTTCGAATCTGCTGTTGACGTTATTCAAGACCGTCGCTGACCCCTTTTTGTGGCCTTTCAGGTCTGGAAACTCTGAATCTCACGCTCTGATCGCTGATCGTACCCTCGTCACGTTCCGTTCCAAAATCATGAAGTTACTGCGCCCGAGTTCCGGCCCGGAAAGCGAAGTGCGTTGCTACTGTGTTGGCGTCCTCTTATGCTGCACCATGGAATGGGCTGCCTGTTATGGATAAGGTCTCAGTCTTATTACTGGTGGTGTTGTCACTCATTTTCCCTTCCGTTCAGGGTGCCGGTGTGATTCAGCAGTTTCGAAGACTTCGCCGTTTTTTTTCATTTCGTACGCGCCGCTCAACAGTTGCGTCCCGCCGAAAGTTTCGAGGAGGCATGACCGGACCATCGTTGGAGCCGCTGGAGGCTCGTACGCTGCTGACCGGCACGATGGTTCCTGGTTTGGTTCATCACTGGAATTTCGATGAAGGTCCGGACTGGCATGACTCACCGGCATCGGCATTCTCGGTTTCCCAGGGATCCGACCACGATGGACGACCGGTCATTCCAAACATTGCACAGGACAGTGTAGGGCAGGAGCATGCCACACTTGTGAATTTCTCCGCGAACCCATGGGTTTCCGGTCAGCAGTTTACGGCCCTTGAGTTTGATGGTGTCGATGATTATCTTCAGGTTGCTGGCAATCCCGGTTCTGACCTGACGCAATCATTCAGTCTGTCGGTCTGGCTAAGAACGACTCAGACAGGTGCGGTTGATGCCTTGCGTTCGCCTGGTCTTCTCGGAAATGACGAACTTCTGCTGGGAGGGCTTGATGACACAGGACGTCTGGGAGTCGCTGCGAAGAATCAATGGGTCACACGGACCCATGTTCCCGTCAATGATGGTCGCTGGCACTTCATCACAATCACTCGAAACTCGCCATTGGGAGTCATCCAGATCTTTCTGGATGGTGAAAGCTCGGCAGTTGGGACTGGTCCTCGAGGGACGCTGAATGCTGACATCGCGGCGATAGGTCGCCGAGGAACGATTTCTGGCACTGACCTCTTCTTTGCCGGACGACTTGATCAGATTTCACTCTTCGACCGCGTATTAGCTCCGATGGAAATCAGTAACTATCAGCACAACTTTGGTCCGAAAGCATGGTCCATCACTTCCGAAGGGCTGACGGGATCATCGTTTGCCACAGGCAGCGTCCTGTTCAATGCGTTTGATCCGGAGGCTGATGCCCTCCGGGTTGTTGGCTTTAGCCAGCCCCGTTATGTGCAAGTCGCGAGTCAGTTGGACGGGACCTTTCGCTGCGTTCCCGATCCCGGTTACGTCGGGCTCGATCAGTTTGATGTGACGATTGAGGATGGTCACGGTGGCTTCAGTCGGGTGCAGGTGTTCCTGGACATTCTGCCGACACCCGATCCAAGTGCCTCCCGGTTTGCGACGCAGTTCACCAACTTCGCCGCTATCGAGGCCAACGGTCAGCCAGTCGGCTATGCCTCAGCATGGAGGGTTCCTCGTGCCGCAGATTTTGACCGCGATGGAAGGACCGACCTGCTGGTCGCAGCAGAAGGAGTCGTTTGGCTCTACCGCAACATCGGCACGCCGCAGATTCCTGTGTTTGGAGCAGGAGTGCGACTCCAGGCGGGTGGAGTGGAAATCAGTACTGGCAGTGATGTCTCATCACTGACCCTGACCGACCTGACCGGCGATTCGATCCAGGATCTTGTGGTGTCAGATTCCGTAAACCACTTAAGAATCTATCGAAACACGGCCACCGCTCTGGCGACACCTGTCTACGCGGCACCGGTGTTGCTCTCCGCCGAGAATAATTCGCCGTTTGTCCTGAGCAATCCCCGATTTGATCTTGGCGACTGGAATAATGATGGTCTCCCTGACTTGATCGTCGGAGCATTCTCCGGGGATGTCAGCGTTTTCCTGAACACAGGCACCGGCAATGCGCCGCGGATGAGCACCACCGGAATAGAAATTCTTGAAGAGCCCTACAATGTCTTTCCGCGCTGGATCGACATCTCCCGGAATGGTGTTCCTGACCTGATTCGGGGGATCAACTGGGGCGACGTTCATTACTGGTTTGACCCCGTCCGTCATGCCGGCGATCTAAAGCGCAGTGAGTCCGGACAACTGACAATTACAGCAGCAAATGGCACAAGTCCCGCACTTCAGACTTTGACCGATGGTCCGGTTGTTGATTTCGCGGACTTCAACGGAGACGGAGTTCTGGACCTTGTGATCGGAGGTCAGCTCGCTGGAAATAACGTGTTCCTTACCTTTGGCAGGGCGAAGAGCATGGACGGTTATCTTGCTGATCTCGAAGCGATTTACGATGCGCATCCAGCCGATCTGGGATTGGCTCTGGACGTGAACAGTCAACAGATGTTGACCGAAGTCCGGACGGCCCTGCAGGGCATTGTCGATCTGATGAAGGTCGCGTCACCGAGCGAACGCCAGATAATGTATTCCACCTTCGCAACTCACATTCGAAAATATCCATGGCTGCGTCTGAAAGAGGTCGATCTTTCTTTGCAGCATCATGTGCCCAGCCTGATTGTGCAGAACATTCTGATCGCCGGAAATCTGCTGCCGGATAGTCCCCGGCATCGCCGTGACGTCGCCGATCTGTTTGAGCTGTCGGGTTTGTATCGCCCGTTGTATCTGAATTTCCGGTTTCTGGTGGGCGACAATGTGCGGGCATCGACAGGTCAGCTGGAATCACTGTCCACGTTCCTCCGCTATCATCCGCGAGAGAGCTATCCCGACACCCTGTTGACCATTGATCATTTTTGGGGCGACGGACGCGGGGCACTCGTCGAGTATTTTGGCGATTCCAAGAATACGTTCTCCGACGAAACCGGGAGTGCATCCGACGAATGGGCTGCGGACCTTCGAGAAGCAATTCTTGCGGTCAAGCCAGGCAATTCGACATCTGGTGATATTTTCACGTTCGTTGTTGGCCATGAAGCAACGCATTCCCTGGATGCTTATGTTCGCAGCCGCCAAAACTCCGATCTCGAACGACGCTGGGGACAGTACCTGGTGCTGGCTGCCGGGGCGGATGTCATTGCCGGGACTGATGGCTTCCCGGACCTGACTGCCACACGGCAGCATTTCTTTGACGCTGGCTACTGGAACGGTGACGAAGCCCACTGGACTCAGGCATGGACTGCTTACTGGAGCACGGGTCCCGGAGCGGCCTTCGGTGACCGCAATATCCTGCGAGGCGAAGCCGGTGGCCTGAATGTGCAATTCTTTCTCGACAACCCGCAGGAATCTCTCGCGACTCAGGGAAATCAGCACTGGGTGGATTCAGAGGGACGTCTCATAGGAGCCATCGACCGGTTCCGCCAGGGCTTTACCCCGAATCTCACAGAAGCTCTGACGTTCCTGGATTTTCAGTCAGTGGGACTCAATCGAGTCCCTATGTTTGATATTGAACCCAGCGCGGCAACATCTCGAGCTGTCTGGAATGTCTCGTGGGCTGATCTTCGCCGCGATGACAGGGGATACATCACTGAAATCATCATGGCAGACAGTGGTCGTCGGTACCGATTTACGGTGACTGACAAGGGGGTGTATACGGGAGCCGAAGGACCGATTACGGCGGCAACATCGCTGGCAATTTCGGGTGCCAACGCCATGAAAGCCGAGGGCCAGTCCGGAAGCACCCCCTTTACATTCACCGTCATTCGCAGCGGCAGCATAAGTAGCCAAACCAGTGTCCAGTACCGGGTCACCGGTACCGGTGTGGCCACCGCTGACTCAGCGGATTTTGGCGGCATGTGGCCGTCCGGAACACTGGCATTCTCCGCCGGTGAATTCAGCAAAGTGATCACCGTGAATGTCTCCGGTGATTCAACACCAGAATCCCACGAGTCGTTTCAGGTGGTGCTGCAGAATCCTTCAGAAGAAGCATTCATCGACGTTGGCAAGGCTCCCGGAAAGATCGTGAACGACGACAGTTGGCTCGCATCGCCTGTGGTGTCTGGCCCCATCGGTCATGTCAAAGATCGAACTCCAACGATGACATGGACCGCCATTTCAGGCGCAACAGGGTATGAGATCTGGGTTGACAATCAGACAACCGGCCAATCACAGGTGATTTACAGTACGACGGTCAAATCCAACTCATTTGAGGCTCCAGTCGATCTTGGGTTTGGCGTTTATCGAGTCTGGGTTCGCGCAACCGCCCGTACGACTCAGCCATCTCGCTGGTCTGCCGGCCGTGATTTCTATGTTGGCCCAGCGCTGCTGACTCCCGGTCCCGTGACATATGAAACGCGACCTGCGTTTTCCTGGACTGCCCTGCCTGGGGCAGCCAGTTATCAGCTCTTTATTCAGCAGGGCGAATCCGTGATCTTGAATGAAACTGGGATCACCGTGAACACCTTCACGCCTCGATCCAGTTTACCTGCAGGTGACTATCGCTGGTGGGTGCGACCGTCCGCCGTGAATGGGCAGAAGGGATGGTGGAGTCCCGAAGCCCGAGTGAGCCTTGGTGGACGGACTCAACTACTGACCCCGGCAGGAAAGATCACAGATGCGACCCCCCTTTTTTCGTGGACTCAGGCACTTGGTGCCACACGATACGAGCTTTGGGTCAACAGCGTGAGCACGGGAGCAACAAGAGTTATTCATCAAACGGATCTCAGGCAAACCAGCTACGCGCCGGTGACCCGGCTGCTGTCCGGCGTTTATCGCGTCTGGATTCGAGCCATCCAGGGCAGCGTCGCCGGTTCATGGAGCAACGGAACCAATTTTGTGGTCGCCTCTGCAAGTCTGGGATTGCTGGACGAGGTAGTCGAAGCGAAACGCGAAGTCCAGGGGCTCGGTGCGAGTGCATAAAAAAACAATTTCCCGCTTCGTTGCAGGGGCAAAAAAGGGTCAGGTCCAATAGTGTTCGGCACGGCATTTGATGTGGTCGCAGCAAAATCCGGAAAAATTCTGTGAGCGTTGTTGCGCGCCTTCCCTGAAGCTGCCAGGCTTCGCACATGGAAGTAGATGGCAACACACACTCCACGCCCGCCGAGAACGCTAAGCTGACCGAGAAGGACATCACCGGTCTGAAGTACTTCGATCAGATTGCACCGCTGCTTCAGCGGCTGCACGACGATGCGTGTGATCGCGACACGGCGGGCAATCGCACACTGCACTATGATCAGTACTGCATGTTGATGCTGCTGTATTTCGTCAACCCGATCGTCACCTCACTGCGAGGACTTCAGCAGGCCAGCGAACTGAAGAATGTTCAGGCAAAGCCGGGCTGCCGTCACCTGCTGAGCCACAAACAGAACGGCATCGAGATCCAGACGTACTCAGCGATCATCGCCCGCTTCATTGGTCAGGTGATCACCGACGAAAACGCGTCCCGTCGAGCCGAAGACATCGGCGGTCAGGAATTGTCGTACGCCGAAGTGAAGGCCATCGCCTCCGGCAACCCCGCCGTGCTGACTCTCTCCGAAGCCGACGCCGAACTGCAGCGGCTGGCCATCCTCCGCAAGAATCACTTCGACGAACAATACATCGCCCGTCGGCAGGTTCGTGACCTGCTTGCCATCATCCGCAACCTGCGTGAGCGGCTGACAGCCGCCACGCATTAGCGTCCGGTTTCCTTTGACGCAGAAACGCATCCGACAGGAAGATAACGGACAGGAAAATCAATCGCAGAAGTGCGCAGATCGACTGTCCCAAGTTCGACCCCAACGGCCTCGTGCCGTTGGTGAAGTAGTCGTTTGATGTGTTCAGCCGCCGTCTCGCTGATGTGCTTGATCATCCCTTACAGCATAAAGAACCTGCATTGGACACTGCAGAATCCGAATCATTCAATCCCTACGCCGCGCCGCTGGTCGCACCGGAACCACCTGAGCCGTTTCAGCAGGATGACATGCGCATCCGGCAGCAGTTTATCGGCTGCGAAAGCAATGTACGCTCGATCGGCGGTGTCATGATTCTCGGCGGGCTGAGTCTCGCCCTCGTTTTCGGATTCCTCTCAGTCATGTATTTTCCTCTCGGAAATTATGTAGACAATGCGCTCGCCGCATTTTTTGGTGT
>JAYSPO010001008.1:0-1529 GCA_043722015.1 Candidatus Kuenenia sp.
GTCGTCGATCGTCTGCTTGCTTCGCCACATTATGGAGAACGCTGGGCTCGTATGTGGCTGGACCTCGCGCGGTACACGGATTTTACACCGGACTGGCAAAGCCCCACGGATCGTGGCTGGATTTATCGCGACTGGGTCGTGCGGGCAATGAATGAAAATCTGCCGTACGATCAGTTCGTCAGGCTTCAGCTCGCCGCCGATCTGATTCCCGATACAGCACCGGAAGATTTCGCAGCGCTCGGTTTTCTCGGACTCAGCCCCACGTATTGGAAAGAGTTGGCGCTGGCTCCGGCGGTGATCGAACAAATCGTCGCCGATGAATGGGACGAACGTCTCGATGCTGTATCAAGGACGTTTCTTGGGCTCACCGTTTCCTGCGCCCGTTGCCATGATCACAAATTTGACCCGATCTCAACGGAGGACTATTACGGTCTCGCAGGTGTCTTCGCGAGTTCGCAGCTGGATGAACGGCCGCTGCTTCCTGACAATGAAGTTGCTGCGGTTCGATCCGCTCGAAAAGCAATTGGCGAATTGGAGGAGAAGCTGAAAAAGGTGGCTGATCCCGCGACAGCCGAAGCTGAGGAAATTCGAAAATCTATCGCAGAAATTCGCACTGCCACGCCCCATGTCGATCAGCCGTGGGCGCACGCGCTTCGTGATGCCAGTGTTTACGTTCAGCCCGATGGCGAAGACCGAACGCGACTGGAGTATCGCGAATCGCAGCCTCGAAACCTGCCCGTGTTTCGACGCGGTAACCCGGCGAATCCCGGCGACATCGTGCCGCGTCGATTTCTCACAGTGCTGCAGCCCGAACCCGTCGCGCCATTTACGCATGGCAGCGGTCGCGCTGAGTTGGCGGATTCCATGCTCACGTATTCCGCTGGTCTTGTGGCGCGAGTCCTCGTCAATCGCGTGTGGGATCAGCATTTCAACGCGGGGTTGGTGGGGACACCGAGTGATTTTGGTTTGAAGGGCGACAGACCGACGCACCCGGAATTGCTGGAATATCTGGCGTCCGAATTTGTCGCGCATGGTTGGGATCTGAAGTGGCTGCATCAGGAAATTCTGCTGTCCGCGACTTATCGTCTGTCGTCCGCCTTTCGACCGGAGGCTGATGCGGTAGATCCTGCAAATCGATTGCTGTGGCGGATGAACCGCCGCAGGCTGGACATCGAAATGTGGCGTGACGCGACGTTGGCAGTGACCGGGCGACTGGATCTCGCAATCGGCGGACCGTCACAACCTGTCGATGACCTGAGCAACGTGCGGCGGACGATTTATGCGAAGGTGGAGCGAGAAGAAATGAACGGCATTCTCCGCATGCACGATTTTCCGGAAGCCAGTTCCCACAGCCCGCGCCGCGAACACACGACAACGCCGCTGCAGCAACTGTTCGTACTAAATTCGCCATGGATGGAAAAGCAGGCCGATGATCTGTGGTCGCGACTGCAACCGATGGAATCAGACGACGCTCGGATGGCAGCCTGTTATCGTTTACTGTTCGCCCGGGAAGTCACCGAGTCAGAACT
>JAYSPO010001009.1:0-1837 GCA_043722015.1 Candidatus Kuenenia sp.
CGAATTCCCCAGAAATTCCCCACGTCGCCACTAAAATCCGAGAAGAACCGAATTGACAATGGCGAGCGGCCGGGCTGACGCCCACTCGCTCGCCGCTGCCTCATTTCTGGCCGCGTAAAGAATAGTTCAACGGAATCTCCAATTGAACAGGAAACCCTGAAATACCAGTTGGAAATCCTGAAGCTCGGTCCAAGGCTGCGATTCCTGTAGCTTGGACATCCATGTCCGAGAGATTGGCCAAAGACCGTCCCATTGTCGAACGGCTTTCAGGGCACACTAACCTTCGCTTCGACCGTGTGTCATGGCCATGCGACGGACATGAATGTCCATCCTACATTCGATCGTCCCACGGGCTGGATTCTTACCCGCGGGGCGTTGCCACGCTGTCAAACGAATGTGCCATCCTCAACCGCGCTGTTGAGCACCCGACCGCTCAAGATCCGCGCCGGACAGCGGCAGTTCAGCCACTTGCGATCCCAGGCGGCCAACGATGGGGTGGAATCTCGCAGCGGCATCAATCACCAGACTGAAACCTGCCGGAATCAGGATGAGCGTGAAGAACGTAGAAACAATCATGCCGCCGAGAACGACCGCGCCGAGTCCCTGATACAATTCGCTTCCCGCGCCGACGCTCCACACCCAGGCACCGTCAGCCCAGATGGGAATAGGGACAACCAGCGGCAGCATGCCCAGCACCGTGGACAGCGTGCTCATCAGAATGGGACGCATGCGAGTTCGCACGGTTTCGCAAACGGCATCCACGGAATTCAGGCCCTCTTCTCGCATGTAGTTCAGGCTCTGGTGGACAATCAGGATCGCGTTATTCACGACCGTTCCGATCAGAATCACGAACCCCAGCATGGTCAGCATGTCGAGCGGCTGGTAAACGAATTCATTCATGAGCTTCAGCCCGCCAAGGCCTCCCACCAGCGCCAAAGCCACACTGATCATCACCACCAGCGGATACAGAAACGACTCAAACAGTGCGGCCATCAGGAGGTAGGTCAGCAGCAGCGCCAACAGCAGATTCCATTTGAGGTCAAACCAGGTATCGGCAAGTTTGTCGGCGGTACCGGCAAGGCGAACCTTGTAAAGGCCACTTTGAAAGTCTGCCTGCTCCATGAGCTTCCCGCAGACCTTATCCTGAGCAATCTTCATTGCCGTTTCCAAAGGCATATCCTGTCTCGGCTTTACCTGAATCGTGACCGCACGCTCACGCTCTATGTGATTCACCTGCTCTGGTCCGTATGTCAACAGCACATCTGCAATCGATGAAAATGGGATGGTCGCCCCGGACGGAGTCTGGACCGGGAGATTTTCGATGTCATGAGAATGTTTGGAAAACTCCGCGTCGCCACAAATGACGAGATCGATCCGGCGTCCCTCATGCCAGTAGTCACCCGCAAAGGCACCGTCCACGAGGGCGTTCATGGCATAGCCCATCGACGCCGCGCTGATTCCGAGTTCAGCCGCTTTTTCGATTTTCGGGATGATATGGATTTCCGGGCTGTTTGCGTCCAGGCCGGGAATCGGACGCAACTGGTTGCCCGTCGGCACCATTAGCTGATCAAGCGGCACCTCTGACTCATCAACCGGCATCTTCAACTCTTCAAGAAGTGGGAACGCGCCGAGGATTGCCGGGCTGTTCGGGGTTTCCGGGCGGCCGGTACACAATTCAAAGGCGTACCTTGCTTGTTTGAACAACTCGTCGAGGTCGGGCCCTGTGATCTCGATATCGATCGTTCGTCCACCACTGAGTCCGCTGTCAAACAGGCTGGACTGACTCACGATGGGAATGACACCCGGCTGTTTGCTGACGACGGCGGATAAAACGGGA
>JAYSPO010001010.1:0-6304 GCA_043722015.1 Candidatus Kuenenia sp.
TCCTTCTGCCAGCTCTGGATCAACACTAACAGTTCGCGTCGCCAATTTTGCCATTGCTTCCGCATACCCGTTGCTCAAACATTCGTGCCGGTCACCTTCGTGGATCAAACTTTGACCGGAACGTCTGGTATCCGATCCGTGAATCCGTTGGCATTCCAGATACATTTGTGTTCCATGACCTGCGGCATACTCAGGCATCGCTGCTGCTGGCGGCCGGTGTCGATCTGAAAGTTATTCAGAAGCGGCTCGGACATCGGGACTTCGCGACGACAGCGAACATTTACAGCCACTTATTGCAGGGTGCCCAAGATGAAGCCGTTTCCAAGGTCGATGCGATGATGCTGAAGCGTGCTCCGGAAGCGAAATCGGAGTGACTCAAATGCTGGTGGCTGCATTCCGTGGCTACACGCCAAAAACAAAAAAAGCCAGTGTGACCGTTTTATGCGGTAAAACACTGGCTTTTTCACAATGCACTCGAATGGGCTCGAACCATTAACCTTCGGTTCCGTAGACCGATGCTCTATCCAATTGAGCTACGAGTGCTATGGTTACGCAGTCCCGTTCATCGGGTCTGCATGGCTGCGAAGTTTAGCTTTGAGCCGATAATTCGCAAGTTGCTTCAGGTCAGGACCATCGTTCAGAGAAAAAGTTCGCACTTTGGGAAGAGAATTGCCGTGCGGGCCACACCCCAAATCGGACGGGGCGGCTGGAATTCCTAAAAAATCCCAAGCATGTCTTTTGCGTCGTCAGTCATGCGATCCGGTGTCCAGGGCGGTGACAGCGTAATCGTGATGGTGGCTTCATCGACGTCTTCAAGTCGCTCCAGTGCCATTTTGGCTTGTTGTACGATTTGTGGGCCAGCCGGACAGGCTGGACTCGTGAGGGTCATTTCAACGGCCACCTTGCGGTCATCTTCGTTGACCGAATAGATAAGTCCAAGATCAACGATGTTGACCATCAGTTCAGGGTCAATCACCTGCTTGAGCGTTTCGATGAGTTCTTCGGCGGTTGCCATGCGCGGTCTCCTTTAATGGGAAAAGGCTGAAAAGGAATTTGTTTTCGATTGGTATTTCAGCTGAAGATTTTACGGCAGCTCGGCCCACACAGCGCCGTCCCGGATTTCTGTGCGAAACACGCGAATCGGGTCTGTCGCGGGCATGCAAAGCGCTTTGCCGGTCTTGAGATCAAAGCGAGCAGCGTGCCGTGGGCATATGATAGAACAGTCCTGAAGCGGGCCTTGCGTCAGCGGCTGTCCGTCATGCGAACAAACATCTTCTATCACAAAATAATCAGTTTCAATGCGTATCACAAGCGCTGGCATGTCGTCTACGAAAACACTACGGCGTTCTCCGGATTGCAACTCGCCGGTTCCAATTACTCGTTCCATTTTCTTTTCAATCTTGTCTTGTCGATGAGTCCAATGGCTGACACCACCCGGCTCGGGGACTGTCGTTTTTGTCTCCTGGGTCGGCATTTTTGTTTAGCGGGAGCCGCACGCGAAACACTGCGACGACGCCTGCGGCTTGCCGTTAAACGATTAAAACGACCAATCCCCTCGCCGGTGCGGTCACGACTGGGTTAGGATGAGAGTATAGTCGGAAGACTACGGCAAATGACAAGTTGGGAAGCCTTCTGTAAACAAGTTCGTGGATTCAGGATGTTGATTGAATTTTATTTGGCGAACGAATGTGGCACACTTTTCGCATTTGCGGGAGTCTGCCGGTTTTCCGGACGAATCCTCAGCCAGAATGGCAATTTTGAATGTCACCTTTGTGACTCCGCGCGTTGAATCGGTAAGATAGTGGCAGTTACTGTGTTCTCGACAACTGTTTGTGGAAGTCCCGCCATGATCAATTCAATTTTTGAAACAATGCTTCAGCCCACGCTGGCATGGGCTCCTGGAGCGATGGAACTGGTCATCGTACTCGTCATCGTGATGGTTCTGTTCGGCAATCGCTTGCCTGGAACCATGCGGTCACTTGGTCAAAGTCTCGTGCAGTTCAAAAAGGGCATGCGCGAAGACGACAACGACAATTCAAATGACAAACTTCCGTAGGTCTTTGTTTTGTTTTGAAAGGAAGTCACTGCCATGGGATTTCTGCCTGGTGTTGGTACGCCTGAACTGATCATTGTCGGAATCATTGCGCTGTTGCTGTTTGGCAAGAATCTGCCCAACGTCGCGCGCAATGCCGGCAAGAGTTTCGCCGAATTCAAGAAGGGAATCTCCGGGTTTCAGGACGAAATCCACAAGGCTTCACGCGATGTAGAAAAGACGATCACGTACAACCCGTCATCTTCGAAATCGACGGACGACGCCAGACCAAAACTGACGGATGTGGAAACATCGAACGACGATGATTTCTCGGCGCCTAAGTTTGACGTTGGGTAGGCAGAGTCGAGTGAGAGGTCTCTTTGCGCAGGATTGACATTCATGTCCGTCTTCCGGCCAGGAAACTGTTGTCGAAGCACAAGTTACGTTGCCTCAAATAATCGGCGAATGCGCCACGCGATCTGGCGAGGACTCGGACAAGAATGTCCAAGCTACATAAGTCACAGCCACCGCAGTGGATCACTTCAACAACGACCGGACTTCTGACGCCAGAAAAATCGAACCGGTTACGACCACTAATCCGTTGTGCCCTGCGAGTTCTCGTGCATCCTGAAGAGCGTCTGACGGATTCTGAGCAACCTGGCATCGCGTCGCAGGAGTTCTGTCATCCTGCAGTGATTCTGCAATCGACAGGAGTTCCTCCGGTTGCCGACTGCGAGGATTCCCCAGAAACCGCGTGAAGACGACGTCATCGAAGTGCGGGCAAATGATTTGAATCATGCTCTGCGCGTCCTTATCGGCGGAGGCAGCGAAGACCAGAACGCGGCGGCGATTTGACCATTCCGATCCAGTTAAGACGCTGGCGACAGCTTTCATCGAATCCGGGTTGTGAGCGGCGTCCAGCACAATGGTCGGATTCTGATCGAACACTTCAAACCGCAACGGCCAGTGCGTTGTGCGTAAACCCTGGGAAACCGCAGCATCGTCGATTTGCCGATATCCGGCATCGCGTAACAGCTCGACCGTCATCACTGCAAGGCTGGCGTTATGAGCCTGATGCGCTCCCAGCAACGGAATCGTCAGGCCATCATAATTTCTGGTTGGCGTAAGGACGAGGATTTTCTGTGATCGTTGGCGACCGCTGAGTTGATTGTCGTTATGATCGACGTGCCAGGCGAAATCGCGCCCGCAAATGAATTGGCGGCAACGCAGTTCCTTTGCCCGCGCCGTCACGACAATGTCGGCAACTTCCGGCAATTGTCCCTGCACAACAGGAACGCCAGCCTTTAGAATGCCGGCTTTTTCGGCGGCAATCAGACTCAACGTGTCACCCAGAATGTGTGTATGATCCAGACCAATACTGGTAATCACAGTGACCAGCGGACAGCAGACGTTTGTGCAGTCCAGACGACCGCCAAGTCCTGTCTCAAGCACGGCAATTTCGACACCTTCTTCGTCAAACATCATCCAGGCAAGCAGCGTCGTGATTTCAAAAAAAGTCGGAACGCGGTCGCTGGATTCCACTTCTGACTCGTGCAGAATTTCAGCCAGCTTGGACACAAGCCGAGTTAACTGGTCCGGATGAGGCATGCGTCCGGATACGCGCATCCGTTCTTCGAATTGTTCGATATGTGGTGACGTAAACAGGCCTGAACGAATTCCCGACGCCTGCAAAATGGAATCCACCATGGCCGCAGTGGATCCTTTGCCTTTCGTACCGGCAATGTGAATCGCGGGAATCCGTTCCTGCGGCGAACCGATGCGTTTCAGCAGACGTTCGATGCGTTCGAGCCGAAATGGATTGAGCGATGGCGCCGGTCGGATACGTTCGTAATCGATACGATCGTATAGCCATTGAACGGCATCGTCGCGATTGTTAATCCCTTTAAACAATGGATTCTTCCGAGTAAGGCGGCGAGAATTGACATGCAGCAGCGGCCCCGTTGCGGTTCATATCGCAGAAATCCAGCGATTGGTCAAGGTGCCGACCATTTGACATCACAACCACGATCTTCATACTCAGCCGCAAGAGGTACGAATCGTCGCTTTGTGGAGCCGTCTGATGTTGGGGAAAATTTGCTCAATACTGAACCCTATGCTGGTCGCGGGGACGTTCTTCTGTGTGTTGATGCCGTTACGAGCGGACGGACTGCAGGACAACATTCCCGAAAACGTTCGCCGCGTTCCGGAACTCGGCGTCGCAGTGCCGGATGATCGAGCGACCTCGATGCGCACCACGCTGGGACAGCTTCAGGAGAAAATCGCCGCGATCAAGGCTGCCAACGATGCCACGAAGACGGCCCTGCTGCCCGATGTCATGATCTTTGCACGAGCCGTTCGGTGTGCTCTCGATTACAACGAGTTTTTCGACGTCAAGGAATTCGACAAAGCCGATGCTCTACTTGCAGAAGGTTCAAATCGAGCCGATCAGTTGCTCGCGGGTAAGCCCGAATGGATCACGCAGAAAGGGCTTGTCGTGCGAGGCTACATCAGCCGGATCGACAACACCGTGCAGCCGTATGGTCTCGTGATTCCACCGACGTACGCCATCGATCACAGCGTGCCGACTCGCTGCGACATCTGGTTTCACGGTCGCGGTGAAAAGCTGAGCGAAGTGAATTTCCTGTGGGATCGCATGAAGAACCCCGGCGAGTTTACTCCGGGTCACACGATCATGCTGCATCCGTATGGCCGTTATTGCAATGCGTTCAAGTTTGCCGGGGAAGTCGATGTGCTGGAAGCTCTGGAGGATGTGCAGAAGCGTTACCGCATCGACGAGGACCGCATCAGCGTCCGTGGTTTCTCGATGGGTGGCGCGGCATGCTGGCAGTTCGCGACGCACTACGCCGACCGCTGGTTTGCGGCGAATCCGGGGGCTGGGTTCGCTGAGACTCCTCAGTTTCTGAAAGTGTTTCAGAAGGAAGAGCTGAAGCCGACACCATGGGAACAGACGCTCTGGAATCTCTACGACTGTGACAAGTGGGCGTTGAATCTGACTCACTGCCCGACGATAGCGTACAGCGGTGAGAATGATTCGCAGAAGCAGGCGGCGGATGTGATGGAGAAGGTTTTGATGGAGCATGGTATTCGGCTCCGTCATATCATCGGCGCTGGAATGGGGCATAAGTATGACGCGCCATCAAAAGCGATCGTTGGTCATGGACTCAACTCTCTGGCCAAAGTCGGCCGCACGTCTGTACCGAGAGAGATTCACTTCACCACGACCACGTTGAAGTACAACCAGATGAATTGGGCCCGGATTGACGGCCTGATCGAGCACTGGAAGCCAGCTTTATTGACAGCGGAACTGACAGAAACGCCGCTGGATTCGAACGCCGTCAGCAGCGGTGCAAGAATCCCGAGATTAAAAGTCCGGACACGGAATATTTCTGCGATAACGATCGAGTTTCGTCCGGGAGAGTTCGAAATCTCCGAGAACGCCCTCGTCATGAGGAGGCTCTTCGAGCAGACAGAGGATTTTTACGTCGCAGTAGATTCGACCGAAGACTTCGAAGAACCGGACCCGGAGCACCCAAGACCTTTTGTTCGGAAATGGGGGTCACTTAAGGCCGAAGGGCCGTTTTCAGACGGGTCCTTCAGGGTCGTCGGGCACCGCAATTCAGAGCGGAAATGGGTCAATGGCCCCTCCCCCGAACCCCTCCGAAAGCGGCACAATCTCCAAGGGCCGATCGATGATGCCTTTATGGATTCCTTCATCTTTGTTCGCCCCACAGGCACCGCAGCCAATGAAGCGGTCGGCAAGTGGGCGGAGGCAGAGCTGACTCGAGCCATCGAACACTGGCGGCGGCATTTCCGCGGCGACGCGCGAGTCGTCAATGATGTTGATTTGACTGACGAACTGATTCAGTCGGCGAATCTGATTCTCTGGGGAGATCCCAAGTCCAACAGCGTGATGGCAAAGATCGCCGATAAGCTGCCGATCCAATGGACGACCGAAAAGATCACGGTCGGCGAGAAGTCTTACGAATCCGCCAACCACGCTCCGATTCTGATTCATCCGAATCCGCTGAATCTGAACCGCTACGTGGTGCTCAACAGCAGCTTTACGTTTCGCGACTATGCCTACCTTAACAACGCCCGCCAGGTTCCTATGCTCCCGGACTGGGCCGTGATCGGTCTCAGTACGCCACCCAACAGCGTCTGGCCCGGAAAGGTCGTCGTGGCTGATTTCTTTGATGAACAGTGGCAGTTGAAACCGTAGAAGACTGTAGGCCGGACCAAGCGCAGCGCCGT